>JAGVUK010000046.1 GCA_019136335.1 Methanomicrobiales archaeon | reverse complement strand
ATATTCTGCAGCGCGGAGAAGGTCCCCCGGGTCTGCCGGCACCTCCCGGGTGAGTTCGCCGATACGCTGCCGGACGGCCTGAATCTGCTGGTCCAGAGGTGTTTCCTGCATATTTCCTCACACTTTCGCCGGCGGATCGGCCGGCCCGGGTGAGCTGATGGAAGGACGACCCGCCGGAAAAGAATATTCTGGGCATCGCCACAGGGAGGTCTCTCACCACT
This sequence comes from Methanomicrobiales archaeon, assembly GCA_019136335.1. GTDB lineage: Archaea > Halobacteriota > Methanomicrobia > Methanomicrobiales > Methanoculleaceae > Methanoculleus. Next base: position 7,152 of record JAGVUK010000046.1, on the reverse strand, counting down.
GAAGCGGGGATCCGGCGTGCCGGACCCCCGCCCTTGCAGGCGATGCGTCACGATTCAGGGATCGCAACTGCAGCTTTTACCATCTGATCGGTGATATATGTTCCGGGATCACCCCCCGGGCGAAGGCGCCCGGATCCCCGGAACGCCTTCCCGGGGCTGCACCGGCTCCTGCGCACGGAGAAGAACCGGCAAGGCCGATCTCGTTGTAATCCGGCTCCTGCTCGCCATCGCGGGTCTCCGGCGCACCGGGGCAATTTCAGGGAGCACTCCACGCCGCCTCCGCTAAGAGGAGTTGCTATACCCATCCGCTGAGCTTCCGCGCTCTTCGCGGCAGCGCGTGAGGTGACAATCCATACCGGGACCCGCAAGGTAAGGTGAAACGGTCTCATACCCGTACGTCTCGCTCCGCCCCCCGCCCCACCCTCTCTTCGTGGGGGGGTGCCCATACGTTCCTCTCCGACCTCCCCGCGGGGATACCCGTATGGCGCTTTTCCGGCATTTCCGTAGGTGGGTACCCGTAAGTTCCTCTCTGAAGCCCCCATCCTGCCCGCCCCCCGCCCCCGCCCCGGGATTCTTCCTGTGGGGTATTGAGCATCGCTGCCATGGTGCTGAACGGGGCCACGATAGCGATGCTCGACAGCCTCATGCTTCTGGTCCCTGCGGATACGCAGGACCGGGTGTGCATATGCCTCTCCGGGAAAAGGTTAATACCCACGATAGAAAAGAACGGCTCGGCATGGAAGGCACGGGAAAGGAGGTGAAGATCGCCCGGGTCCTCATCACCATATCGGTGATCTTCGGGCTCTTTGCGGTTGTGACGCTCCTCGTTATCGGGATCGGCGGCTTTCCGGGGAGGACCGGCATTCCCGGCGCCTTCCCGGGGCTTGCGCTCCTCCTTGCCGCAGTCAAGGCTGCCGGGACCGGGTTTGGGCTTGCGGCGTACCGGACGATCACCCGGGGCGACCTCCGGAGGGCCGGGCGATACGCCCTCGCCGCAAGCCTCCTTCCGCCCCTCGACCTGATCGCGCTCTTCGCCGGGCTGCTCGCCCTCTTTCCGCACAGGGAGGGCGGGGCAGGGTGACGGGCAGGGATCCGAACGCCGGCAGCGGGCCGCGTATCGTCTCCTGGAACGTCACGGCCCGGTGCAACCTCGCCTGCGCCCACTGCTACATCGATGCGGACGGGCGCGGCTCCCCCGGCGACCTCGACACCGCCGAAGGTATGACCCTGATCGACCAGATCGCCGCCGTCGGCCGGCCGATCCTGGTCCTCAGCGGAGGCGAACCGCTCCTCCGCCCCGATATCTTCGACCTCGCCGGGTATGCCGCCGGGCGCGGACTTCGGGTTGCCATGGGCACGAGCGGCGTCCTCGTCACCGATGCCGTCGCGGGCCGGGTACGGGATGCCGGTATCCGGAAGGTGGCGGTCAGCCTCGATTCCACGGACCCGGGGGTTCACGACGCCTTCCGGGGCGTCAGCGGCGCCTGGGAGAGGGCGGTCGGCGGTATCCGCGCTCTCCGGAGAGCGGGCGTCCCCGTCCAGATCCACACGGCGGTCAACGGGTCTGACGCCGGCGAAGTCGACAGGGTCATCGCGTTCGGGAAGAACCTCGGCGTCCGCGACTACCAGTTCTTCTTTCTGGTCCCGACGGGCCGGGGGGAAGACCTCGCCGGTATCCCGCCGGAGGCCCATGAGGCGGCGATCGGGCGCATCCTCGCGCACGCCCGGGAACCGGGGCTCTCGGTCCGGCCGACCTGCGCCCCGCAGTTCGTGCGGGTGGCCGCCCGGATGGGGCTTGACCCTTCACGGTGGGGCAGGGGGTGCATCGCCGGCACCGGGTACTGCCGGATCGCCCCGGCCGGGGACGTCACGCCCTGCCCGTACCTGCCCGTCCCGGCCGGGAACGTCCGAAAGAAGGCTTTCGGCGATATCTGGCACGGCTCCGACCTCCTTGCCGCGCTCCGCGACCCCGACCGTCTCGGGGGGAAGTGCGGCCGGTGCGAGTACCGCCGGGCCTGCGGCGGGTGTCGTGCGCGGGCCTACGGGGTCAGGCGCCGGCGCGGCGATGCCTGCGGCGGCCCGGTGCACCCCGGCGCCCCGGACGGCGATATCCTGGCGGAAGACCCCTGCTGCCCCTACGAACCGGGGCAGGGAGAGATGAAGCATGATTTACCGGCACCTGGATACCCTTGATCGGCAACTCCCGTCTCGGCGTACCGGAGGCCGAGGTGCTCCGGCGGGTGCGACGGCTCACCGACGAGGGCATCGTCCTGACCGTCTCGCCGGTCCTTGAGTCGGCGCGGATCGGCCTTGTGGCCTCCACGCTCGTCGGCATGCGGGTCCCGCCGGACCGGGTGGACGAGTCTGCGTCGGTCATCAACCGGGAACCCGGAGTCTCGCACAACTACCTCCGGGACCACGACTACAACCTCTGGTTCACGCTCGCTGCTCCTGACGGCGCTGCCCTGCGCCGAACGGTGGACAATATCGCCGCCCGGGCCGGCATCTCCCCGGCCGACCTCCTCGACCTGCCTGCGATGCGGCGGTTCAAGATCGGCGTCCGGTTCCGGTTCTTCCCGGACGGCGGCGGGGAGGACGGCATATGAACGATCGTGACCGTGCTCTCCTCCTCAGGCTCCTCGCGGGCGTTCCGCTGGTGGAGGAGCCCTACCGGGCGATTGCGGCGGAACTCGGCATGACGGAGGCGGAGGTGATCGCCCGGACCGAAGCCCTCCTCTCCCGGGGCATCATCCGGCGGTTCGCGGTGCGGGTCGACCACCGAAAGGCCGGCATCCTGGTCAACGCCATGGTCGCGTGGCGGGTGCCGCCCGGAGACGTGGCGCGGGTGGCGGAGGTCATGGCCCGGTTCCCGGAGGTGACGCACTGCTACGAGCGTGCCGTTGTCCCCGGCCGGTGGGACTACAACCTCTATGCCGTCCTGCACGGCCGGTGTCGCGCCGAGGTCGACCGCTCTATTGCCCAACTCTCCCGGGCGGCCGGCATCGCCGACTACACGGTCCTCGTCAGCACCCGGGAACTGAAACGCACACCCCCGGGGCTTGCGCTCCTCCTGCAGGAGGGGGTCCGGTGATCCGGTTCACGCGCCTCGTGCACGGGGAAGGACCGGTCAGCGGTCCTGCGGCGGAGCATAGCGCTCTTGCGTTTACGGAGGGGCGCCGCGGACCGGTGGTCTTCTGGAACATCACCGCGAGGTGCAACCTCGCCTGCACGCACTGCTACCTCCGGTCCGGGCCCGGCCGGTGGCGGGAGGGCGAGCTGACGACGGACGAGGCGATCGCCCTCATCGATGACCTCGCTGTGGCGGGTGTCCCGCTCCTTCTCTTCTCGGGCGGGGAACCGCTGGTGCGGGAGGACTTCTGGACCCTCGCGTTGCACGCCAAAAAGCGCGGCATCCCCGCGGTCCTGAGCACCAACGGGACTCTCCTCACCCCGGACGTCGCTCGAAGGCTCCGGGACGCCGGGATAGGGTATGCCGGGATATCCCTCGACGGCGCAACGGCGACGACCCATGACGCGTTCCGCGGCGTGCCGGGGAGTTTCGACCGTTCGGTGCAGGCGCTGAAGCACTGCGTCGACGCGGGCCTCCGGTGCGGCGTCCGGTTCACGGTCACGAAGAGGAACCACGACGAACTCGGGCGTCTGATCGCGCTTTCGCGGGCGCTCGGGGTGCACCGGTTCTGCGTCTACTGGCTCGTCCCGAGCGGGCGGGGAGGCGACGTCCACGCCGACCTGCAGGTCGCGCCCGGGGAGGTGCGGGCGGTCCTCGACCTGATCTACCGGGAGACCATCCGGACCGATCCGGCGGCGATGGAGTTCCTGACCGTCGACGCTCCCCAGGATGGCGCCTGCCTGCTTGAGAGGCTGCACGGCGACGGCAGCCCGGCATACGACCGGGCATACCGCCTCCTTGCCCGCATGGGCGGGTGCAGCGCCGGGAAGCGGGTGGCGAATATCGACCCCTCCGGAAACGTCTACCCCTGTCAGTTCGCGCAGTTTGAGGAGTTCTCGGCGGGCAACATACGGGACCGGCCGTTCAGCGATCTCTGGAACGACCCCGGCAACAGGGTTCTCGCGGCGTTCCGGGTGGGCGAGGCACATCCCGGGAGCCCGTGCGGCACCTGCGACCGGCAGGAGGTCTGCGGTACTGGGTGCAGGGTCCGGGCCTACGTCCGGAGCGGCGATCTCGACGGCGGTGACCCGCTCTGCCTCCGGCAGGGGTGATCCTGCCGGGGGGCAATGTATAAATAGCACGTGCGTTATGGTCTCCCGTATGAGGCCTAACGTAATTCTCCTCGTAGCGCTCCTTGTCGTGAGCGCCGGTGTTCTGGCCGCGGGGTGCACCATACCGGGTGGAAACGTCACACCGCCGACGGCCCCGCCAACCGGGACCGAAACGCCGTCTGTTACGGAGACGACAGCCGCCGGGACCGAAACCCCTGCCGCCACGGCGACGACGGCGGCGACCGTCACAACCACAGAGACCACAACCACCGGGACACCGTCCGCCACGGCGACGACGGCAGGAGCAAACGTCACAACAGCGGCGACCACCGCAGCAGCGGGCGGCAAGACTGCGACCGTTGACCTGACTGCCGAGAACATCAAGTTCGACAAGAGCACGATCACAGTGCCAGCGGGAGCGGCGGTGACGGTGAACTTCAACAACAAGGACTCCGGCGTCCCGCACAACTTCGCTGTCTACACCGACTCCTCCGCGAGCCAGAATATCTTTAAGGGCGACACCGTCACCGGCCCGGCGACGACCACCTACACCTTCACGGCACCCGCGACACCCGGCACCTACTTCTTCCGCTGCGACGTCCATCCCCAGCAGATGACCGGGGATTTCGTCGTGCAGTGAGGGGAACTCCCCCCCTTCATCCCCACCAGGCGTAACTTTTATACGTTCAGATCCCCATGCCCGGACCGTCGGTGGATGATTATGCAGGCCAGGGGAACACCGCCAGCATCCGGCGAGTATGATACACGTGGCGATCTCAGGAAGATTGCCGGGATCCTGGTCGCGCTTGCGCTCTTCATCGTCGTCCTCTACGGTTACATTATACCCCTGCAGGGGGGACTCATATCCTCCACGGCGATACGGGCCGGCGATCTCGCGGGGGCACAACCCCGGTTCCAGGAGCAGATGCCGATCCAGGAGGTCGACCTCGGGGCCTCCGGCCGGTCGATCTTCATCGCGTTCGTGATGCTCACCCACATCCTCTTTGCGAACCTGCACCTCGGGGGCGCCTGGGTGCTCCTCTCGCTCGTCATCCTCTACCTCGTCTCCCGGGAAGAGCGCTACAGCCGTCTCGGGAAATCCGTGGCGCTCTTCAACGTCATCCTCTTCTCGGCCGGGGCGACCTTCGCGGCGACGGGGGTGCTCTTCTTCATCGCGCTCTACCCGGCGTTCGCCACGCAGGCGTTCCATATCTACTGGTGGCCGCTCCTCGTTGAGGCGATCCTCTTCGGGGTTGAGATCTTCTTCGTCTACACCCTCTGGTTCACCTGGGCGAGGGTCGGGGCGGCCTGGCACGTCCTCCTTGCCATCGGCTACCCGGTCTCGATCTTCTTCCAGACTCTCGCGATCGACACCCTCGTCTCGGGAATGCTGACGCCGGGCGCAAAGACCATCACCTGGGGGGCGCCCGGCCTCCTCGGCATGCCGTGGACCGAGTACCTGCTCTGGTGGTTCAACGCCACCCTCTGGCCGCTCCAGTTCCACCGGGTCGCCGCCGCAACCTCCTTCTTCGGGTTCCTGCTCGCGTTCCTCGCGATGCTCCACTTCCACGACCGGACCGATCCGCCGTCCAGGAGGTACTGGGACTGGGTGGGCTCGTTCGGCATCCTCTGGGGGCTCGCCAGCCTCATCGTCCAGCCGCTCCTCGGCCTGTGGTACATGTACTCCATATTCACGCACCAGAACCAGGCCTTCACCAACATCATGACCGGGCCGCGGGCCTGGGAGATGCTCATGATGGTCGGCCTGCTCTCGCTCCTCATCGTCACCGTCTCGGTCTACTTCATCGAGCGGCGGGAGCGTCTCCTCGTCCGGCTCGAGCGGCATGGCATCAGGAACCTCTTCCGGGCGTTCGCCGTCGTCGCCGGGGCGGCGGGGCTCGTCCTCGTCCAGCCGGCGTGGCTTGGGGGGATCATGCAGTTCGACCCCGGGGCATGGTCTAACCCGCTCGGGCTCATGTACTACAAGCACATCGCCCTCCTCGTCCTGATAACCATCGGCGCCGCCATCATCGGCATCGACCTCCTGGTGCTCCGCGGGCGCCGGGATGAGGAGTGGGGCAACCTCTCCCGGGCATCAAGGATGGCGGCGCTCATTGCAGGCGTGCTCGGCTCCTGGATCGTCATCGTCATGGGATATGTCCGGGAGTCGGCGCGCTCCCCGTGGTTGTTTTATAAGATCGTCCCCGTGCCCGGGGGGCAGACCTACCCGACGCCGGTGCCTGCCTACCAGATCTTCGCGCTCTGGCTGATCATCCTCGCCCTGGTCTTTGCGGTCTTCTGGTTCACGTCACGGGTGACGTCCTACCACCCGGAGCGGGAGGAGGAGGTATGAACCGGAGACGGGATCGGGCGCTGACCTATATCATGTGGGTCGCGATCGCGGTCTACATCGGGATCGCGATCTACGTCTTCTGGCACTTCGGGTTCACGAAACTTCCCCCGCCGATTTAGAGGAGGTACAGGAATGGTTGCACGGGAAACAAAGGTGGCGGAAGAGGAGTCGGGGAGGCGGCTCTCCCTCATATCCGCGGTCATCATAGCGATCGTGGCCTACCTCATCTTCCTCTCGGTCGTCATCGTCCCGCTCCAGGGCGGGGCAATACCCTCGACAACAGTCCTCGAAAAAGGCCTCAGCGAGAGCACCGCCCACTACGCTACGTCCGGTATCCCGGTTCAGGACGTCGATATCGGCAACATGGGCCGCTCCGCCGTCATCGCATTCACCATGCTGATCCATATCGTCTTTGCGAACCTGCACGTCGGGGGCGCCTGGGTCATCGCGGTCACGGCGCTCCTCTACTTCCGCTACCGGCGCATGCGCTATAAGAACCTGGCCCGGTCGCTCACGCTCTTTACTCTCATCCTCTTCTCGGCGGGGTCGACGTTTGC
>JAGVUK010000191.1 GCA_019136335.1 Methanomicrobiales archaeon | reverse complement strand
CGATCTTTCGGTGGTTGCGGTAGTTGACCCGGTAAACCGACGGGAAGAAGACCCCGATCTTCCCGCCGGCGTCGGTCAGTTCCGAGAACGCCTTCCGCGACCCGCCCCCGGCCCTTGTCCCCATCGCGTCGAAGAGGAGGCGGACCTCGACACCCTCGCGCGCCTTCTCAGCGAGAGCGCGGACGACGGCCCGCCCGAGGTCGTCGTTGTTGAGGATGAAGTACTCGAGGTGGATGTGGTCGCGTGCCCCCCGTCCTCCCCCCGGGTATAGAGATCGATCCGGTTCTCCTCCGTCAGGAACGCCCGGTTGTTCCGGAGGAGGAGAACGATCGTCTCGCGGAACTCTTCCGCCTCCGGCGTGGCGAACCGGTAGCGGCGGTCGGTGAACTCACGGTACTGCTCCTCAAACGTCTCCCGGAGGAAGCGGCGGTCTTCCTGCTCCTTGATGACGAACATCCTCTGCCGGGTGTAGTTCTGCCCGAAGATCAGGTAGAGCACAAAGCCGATCGAGGGCAGGGAGAAGAGGACCACCAGCCAGGCCAGCGCCGCCGTCGGGTTTCTCCGCTCAAAGAAGACGATGGTGACGGCGAATATGCTGTTGAGGATAAGGATGATGGCGGGCAGAAACTCCAGGTTCACTCCGTTGCCTCCCTGCCGGGACCGGGCATAGGCATCCTATCTCTCCGCGGGGGTATATCAGTTTGCCTTTCAGGTGAGCGGAGACGCCGATCCCAACCGGCGCCATGACCGCGGGCTGCACTCCCGCACCGGCAGGGGCGGTGTCTGCCTGGAGGACGGCGGCCGTCCGGGATACGAATCCGGGCTGTGGGTCCGGGTTACGCACCAGCCTTCCCGGCTGCCGCCATCCGGGCTCGAACCGCCAGGATGGCATACGTTTATATACAAGGACCGGACCCCTTCCCCCGGTGGCGTTATGGTAGACGCAACATCCGGCATCGGCACGCCCGGGCTCGCCCGGCTGGCTCCCCTGCCCCGGTGGCTCGTTCTGCTCCAGGGCATCATCGCCCTTGCCCTCGGTATCCTGCTCCTCGCATACCCCGTCGGGACGCTCGTCGTTCTTATCATATTCCTCGGCGCATACTGGCTCGTCAACGGGATCTTCGTTCTCGCGAGCCTCTTTTCGGACAGATCGGACCTGGGGTGGAAGTTGCTTGTCGGTATTCTCGGCATCCTCGGCGGTATCCTGCTCCTGGTCTACCCGCTCTACAGCACCATCCTCATCCCGACCATCCTTGCCATCCTCATCGGCGTGGAGGGGCTGCTCATCGGGGTCGTCCAGCTGGCGCGGGGATTCGGGGGCGCAGGATGGGGAGCCGGGATCCTCGGGATCGTGAGCATCATCTTCGGGATCATCCTGATCGCAAACCCGTTCGTCGCCGCTATCGGCCTGGTCGTGGTCTTTGCGATCCTCGCCATCGTCGGGGGGATCCTCGCGATCATCTTTGCGATCCGGATGCCGGGATGAACGGCAGGCGGGGGGAGACCACCCCGCACCCGGCACCATGACTGCCGGGGGCCCGGCCGGCCCGGAGGCGAGACCGCGGGGGAGAGGGGCTGCGGCGAGTTGGCGGGATGAGGCAAAGCGGCCCCCGCCACCCGAACGCGGGCTGAAATACGGAAAACTGGTGCCGGGAACCCCCGAAAGAGGCACCCGGCTGGATGGCCGCAGCCTTTTTCTCCCTCGGGTGCGAAAGGGCACCCATGCTTGACCGGATGAAGGAGAGTTCGGGACCCGTGGTCGGGTTCCGGTTCGATGGGAAACTGAGCGAGAGCGATTACGCCACCGTCCTGATCCCGGAGCTCGAGCGAGCGATGAAAGACCACCAGAAGGTCCGGATCCTCTTAAAGATCGAGGGGTTCCGGAGCTGGAGGCCGGGAGAGCCCTGGGACGCGTTCAGGCAGTGGCCCGGGATAGAGAGGGTCGACCGGATCGCCGTCGTCGGCGGCGAACGGTGGCGGGAGTGGATGAACCGCATGCCGGGGCTCTTTGTCGGGTTTAACGGCATAGACGTCCGCTACTTCCCGGAAAGCCGCCTCCGTGACGCCTGGGGCTGGCTCCGGGAGGGGTCGGTCCAGGTCCTCCTGGCCGCGCAATAGGACCTGGGCAGGCTTTCCGCAGGCCCGGATCCTCCTGCCGAGGCCGGAGAGGGCGCCGCGCCGGCGACCAGCTGGTTTTTAACCCCTCGCGGAGTTAGACAGACGACTCTATCCGGTCGGGACTTCCTGCCCTCCCGCCGGGAGATGACCACAGCACCGGCAACGGGACTCCTGCCACGGCAACCCGGCCGGGACACCGTGCAGGGAGGCCGGCCGGAGCGAGTCCACAGGTGATGAACCATGATGCGAAGAAGGGCGGCGGGCGGCCCGGGAGGCCGCGAGGAGGGTGCGCACCGCTACAGGATGCGGGAAAGGCTCGTCTCCATCGGAGACGACTACTGGATCGAGGACTACGCCGGAGAACGGGTCTTCAAGGTGGACGGTAAGGCGCTGCGCCTCCGGAGCACCCTGGTCCTCCAGAACAAGGAGGGGCAGGACCTCTACCGGATCCAGGAGAGGATGCTCCGCATCAGGGATACGATGGAGATCGAGCGGGCGGACGGCGGCGTGGCGGCAACGATCAGTAAAGCCCTGATCACTCCTCTCCGCGACCGGTGGACGGTCAGGGTGGCCGACGGCCCGGAGATGGACGTCCAGGGGAACATCCTGGACCACGAGTACCGGATCAGCGCCGGGCGGGAACGGGTCGCCGAAGTCTCGAAGAAGTGGTTCCGGGTCAGGGATACCTACGGCGTGGAGATCGCCCCGGGACAGGACGACGCGCTGATCCTCGCGATCACGGCTGCAATCGATCAGATGGCGCACGATTAGAGAGGGTGAAACCCCCGCCCATCCCCCTATGCTCGCCTCGCTCGCCCGCGTCCTTGTCATCGGCGCCATCCTGGTCACCGGGATGCACCTTGCCGCCCGACTGGTCAACCCGGTCCTCGTAGCCATTGTCATATCCGTCATCGCCTCTCCGGCCGTCCACCGGCTGGAGCGGCAGGGCCTCCGGCAATGGATGGCGGTGCTCGCCGTCGTCGGGATCGCCGCCGGGGTAAGCCTGCTCCTGATCGCCGTCCTGGGCGTCTCGCTCCTCCAGATCGACAGGGCGCTCCCCGCCTACCAGGGCCTCCTGGCGGGGCAACTGGCGATCCTCGGCGGCACAGGACAGGACCTTGCCGGGCAGCTCCCGGGGTCGCCCGGCAACCCGTCTCTCCTCCCCTCCATCGGGACCATCGTCGCGGGGACCGTCGAACTGACGGTCGACTTCCTGGTGACCATCACCGTTACGGTCTTTATGCTGCTGGAGATCTCCGGGCTCCGGCGGAAGCTCCGCACCGTGCCGGGGGTCGGCGGCACCGGTCTTGAAGAGCAGGGTGCCCTGTTCTGCCGGAGCCTGAACAGGTACGCCGGCATCCGGACACGGGGAAGTCTCGTCACCGGGGTTCTGGTCGCACTTCTCCTCTGGCTCATGGGTATTGACGCACCGGTGCTCTGGGCGATCCTGCTCGTCCTCTTCAGTTACATACCTTACCTCGGCCTCCCTATCGCGTCCGTCCCACCCATCGGCCTTGCCTGGCTCCGTTACGGGCTTGTCGGCGCCGTGGCCGTCGCCGCCGGGATCGCGGTCATCGACTTCCTCTCCCGGACCCTGTTCACCCCGCACCCTGCGAGAAGCGAACTCGACCTCTCCCCGGTCGTCATCATCCTCTCGGTCTTCTTCTGGACCCTGGTGCTCGGCGTCCCGGGGCTCTTCCTCGCCGTGCCGCTGACGCTCCTCGCAAAGGCGGCGCTCGCCTCGGTCAACGAGACCCGCTGGCTCGCGGCGCTGATGGAACCGGCCGAGGAGCCGGCATGAAACGCCTATATACCCCGGCCCCCAACCCATCCGGTATGCACTGTCCGGTCTGCGGGCACGACTGCGTCACGGACGCCCGCGAACTTCTTCTGGCCCTCCCCGAACGATTCGCCCCCTGCCCCGACTGCACCGGGCTCGTCTACGACAAACAGAACCCGCCGCCCGATATCGATGCCGCGGAGCCCTGTCCCTCCTGCGGGAAACGGTTCATCGACGAGGTCTTTGCCGATGTCTACCGGGTGATGGCCGCTGAGGGCGATCTTCTGGGGACCGAACCCCTTGCCGCCGCCGGAACGCCGCTCGTCCACCCCGGGTTTGCGATGCACAGGCCCCCCTACCTCCCGCCCCGGTCGCTCGTCCTCCTCTCCCGGTCGGTCGGGGCGCGGGCGGCAGCCCGCCTGGTCGCCACCGTCCCGGAGGTCCGGGGAGTCATCCGGGCGGGGACCGGGACGCCGGGGATCAGGGATACCGACGCCGAACCAGAGACGCATACCCTGCTTGCCGGGTGCGACGTCCGGGCGGACGTCTTCCCCACCCGGGCGGGACCCGTCGTCGTCTACAAACAGCAGTCGGCTCTGCACGTCGAGTTCCCCCGGGACCGCGATCCAAAGATCCTCTCCCTCGAGCGGGAGATCGGGCGGCACCGCCCCCGGACCTTCGTCGACGCCTGCTCCGGCGCCGGCACCCTCGGCCTCGCCGCCGCCCGGGCGGGTGTCCCTCGCGTGATAGCAAACGACGCCTGGTATGCGGCCGCCTACTGGACCGCCCGCAACCTCCAGGTGAACCGGGAGTTCCTCGGCATCGAGAGGGTGACGATGCACCAGTCCTACGACGACCTCCGGCGCCGGGAGGTCGCGCGGGAACCGATCAGGGTCGCCACCGCCGCCGGCGCGCAGGAGGTCGAGGTCTACCAGGGCGACCTCCGCCTGCTCCCGGCCGTCCTCCCGGCCGGAGTCGACCTTGCCGCTCTTGACCTCTTCGAGAAAGCGGATGCCGAAAAGGTCGACCGGATCACCCGGGCATGGCGGACCCGGGTGGGCGGAGCTATTTTTATCCCGTAGATCACAGTATATACGGGGACTAGCCCGGGTGGCTCGGCGTCACCTGTCACCCGAAACCGTCGTCATGCGGGGGGCGAAGTCTGAGGAAGGCCGCAGCGGCCTGCAGGATCCTCTATGTCCCGACGGAGAAGCCTCGTCCCATGAGGTCGGCGGAGAGGTATCAAAGCCCCGGAGGGGGCGGCGACCTCTTGCCGCGGGTACCGGTTCAGGCCCGGAAGGGAGCAGACTTA
>JAGVUK010000154.1 GCA_019136335.1 Methanomicrobiales archaeon | reverse complement strand
CGAGGCAATCAAAGAGGCGCTCCATCTCCGATAACGACGTCGAACCGTCCGCGTCCATGTAGCCGACGTAACGGGTCGACGCCTCCCGGATTCCGGCCACGACGCCGCCTCCCTTCCCGAGGCGGACCGGGAACGTCAGGCACCGGATGGAGAGCGATGGATGGGCGGCCGCAAACGCCCCGATGACGGCGGGAGTGGCGTCGGTCCCGTCGCAGACGAAGATGAGGTCGCCTCTAAAGCCCGAGAGGTCTTCGAGGAGCGACCGTATCCTCTTCTCTTCGTTGTATGCCGGGATCACCAGGGTGCAGTCGGCCCGGTCCACGTCGCTACCTTGCGTATCGGTTAACATTCGAGTTTCGTGATGATGGTATCGGCGAACTGTGCGGCAGCAGCGGGGCCGTTCGCGGTCACGATCTGCATATCCGCGACGACCGGGATCTCGTGAAGGATCGCTTTCGCCTTCTTCATCTCCGCGACAGCCGCCGGGCTCGGGTAGACCGTGGCCTGCCGCCCGGCAAGGATGCCCGCCCGCGCGAGGACGACCGGCGCGAGGCAGATTGCGGCGACGACCCTGCCCTCCTCGAAGAACGTCCGGACAAGGGCCTGAAGCCGTTTGCTCCCCCAGAGGTGGTCCTGTGACCCGGCGCCGCCCACCACCACAATCCCGGCGTAGTCGTCGGGGTCCACCTCGTCAAACGTCATGGCCGCCTTCGTCCTGGCCCCGAGCATCCCCGTGCACATGCCGGCGGCCGTGGAGGCGACGTCGACGCCGATCCCCGCCTCCTCAAAGGCCCTCTTCGGGATCTCCAGTTCCTCGTCCCTGAACCGTTCCGGTGCAATCGCAAGCAAGAGTTTCATGCAGGTCTTCTATCAAGGGTTTGTTCATAAGAGTATTGATGGTTGTGGGCGGGAGACGCACGCCGGCAGGGCCGGGGGCGGGAGACGCACGCCGGCAGGGCCGGGGCAACAACCGGATCGCCCGCCCCGCCCCCAGAGATGCGGCCGCCATCGGGCCGCCGCCGCACCCGTGTTTTTGAAACAAGATTAGAGAACTTCGAAAAACCTCTCCCCATCCAAAGTACTTTATAGCCACGGATCGACGTTTTTCTCATGAGCACGTTTACCAATTTTGCGATTCGGCACGAATATGCCAGCCTTGCCGCCCTGGGCGATCGGCTGGGTGAGGTCAGCGGTCTGATCGACTGGGACGCCTTCCGTCCTCTCCTTGCTGACCTCTACACCAATGCCGAGGGAAGAGGCGGTCGTCCGAACTACGACGTTGTTCTGATGATCCGGCTGCTGGTGCTTCAGCAGTGGTATGGCCTCTCGGACCCCGAACTGGAACGTCAGGCGACCGACCGGATCTCGTTCCGCCACTTCCTGGGATACCCCGAGACCATTCCGGATCGGTCGACGGTCTGGCTGTTCCGGGAACGCCTGGCGCAAACCGGGAAGGATACCGCGATCTGGGAGGAGTTCCAGCGGCAACTCGAGGTACAAGGGCTCACCATCAAGCGCGGCGTCATGCAGGACGCCTCGTTCATCACCGCCGATCCCGGACACGCCTCTGCCGACACGCCCCGGGGAGACCAGGCAGAGACGCGGCGCAGCCGTGACGGCACCTGGGCAAAGAAGGGCTCGAAGTCCCAGTTCGGCTACAAACTCCATATCCTCATGGACAAGGACTACCAGCTCATTCGCCGGATCGAGACCACCACCGCGTGTCGCTCCATGACAGCAGGATCGATCTCTCCCGGAACGGCGAAACGGTCTATCGTGATAAAGGCTACTTCGGGGTGAAACCGAAGGCGTCCATGGACAAGACCATGCACCGGGCAACTCGCGGTCATCCGTTGTCGATCAAGGAGAACCGGCGAAATAAAGCCATCAGCAGAACCCGATCCCTGGTGGAACGACCGTTCGCCTGGATGAAACGGGTGTTCAAGGCAGGGCATCTCATGGTCACGACCGTTGCCAGGGTCCGCGTCAAGAACACCTTCTCCTGCATAGATTTTAATCTCCGCCAACTTCTTACCCTCAAAGCGCAAGCTGCCGAGCGGTAGCTCTCGAGAAAATCCAAAAGAACCTCTA
>JAGVUK010000236.1 GCA_019136335.1 Methanomicrobiales archaeon | reverse complement strand
AAGAGAAGAGGCCGGGCCGCGCACCCGGCCCGCCGGTTCAGGGCCGGACTCTCTCGCCCGGGGTGCTCTTCTTACGGCAGACGGCATCGATGACGCCGTGCTGCACGTTGTAGAAACTGTGCGGGACGTCGATCTCGCAGTCGAGATCGATGACCGTCTCCTCGTCGCCCCCGGTGCAGAGGGTCACGGACTCCCTCTGGAACGTGACGTAGGGGGCGCCCTGTGCCCGGGCGTCCACCGCTGCGGTGATGTAGATGCAGTCGTCCCCCTCGACCACCTCAAACCCGGCCTCTTCATCCCCGTCCCCGGACGGGTCGAGGTAGGGCGCCCCCTCGGGAACCCCGCTGATGATGGTGAACCCGATGATCTTCGGGTCCTGGAGAGGCATCTCGCCCAGGATCTTCTCCATCAGTCGCGCGATATTCTTAAACATCTCGTCGTATGGGTTACTCGCCATGTGTACCACGTATCTGGTATCGATCGTTGATCCGCTCGACAACCCCCATATACATGAGGCTGCCCAGTCTCTGTTTCAGCTCATCCGTGGACAGGCTGCTCACTTCCTCGAGTTCCGCGAGCGTCAGGTCGGCGTGGGAGAGGGCGAGGACGATCTCCAGATCCCCGTCGTCGGTGGTGAACCCCCCCCTCATGCGCACGACCTCGGCGAACCTCGATTCGATCTCCCGCTCCAGTTGTTCGAGGTTGTCCAGGAGCTCGTCGCGAGCCAGGATCATCCTCCTGAGCGCCGAGAGGTTCCTCGTAAACCTTGCTCTCTGGTCCTCTTCAACGGAGGGAAGCGTAATTCCGTCCTGCTTCTGCAGGTTTACGATGACATTGATGTCATGCGAGAGGTAGTAATACTTTCGCCTGCGCTCGTCCTGGCACGAGATGAGGAGTTCCTCGCGCTCCATCATCTGCAGGTGTTCTATCACCGCTTTCGGACTGAGCACCAGGCGCTCGGAGATCTCGGTCACAAAACACGGTTTCTGCCTCAGCAGTTCTATTATTCGCCGCCTGTTCCGGTTTCCCAGGATATCAAGGAGACGGGAAACCTCATCCCCCTCAAGCATGTTTACTAATCGTTAGTGATTTGAATATAAAAAGATTATTCAAGGAGGCGGTAGTTCGGCGCCTCGTCGGTGATCATGATATTGTGCGGGTGGCTCTCGCCGTAGCCGGCGGGCGTGATCCTGAGGAACCTGCCGTTCTTCTTCAGGTCACCTATCGTCTTTGACCCCGTGTAGCCCATCGCGGACTTCAGGCCGCCGACGAGCTGGTAGATGACGTCCGAGACCCGGCCGACGTAGGGGGTGACCCCCTCGACACCCTCGGGGACGAACTTGGTCCTCCCGATCTCCTTCTTCTGGAAGTAGCGGTCGCTTGACTCCCCGCCGCTCATGACACCGAGTGATCCCATCCCCCGGTACTGCTTGTAACGCCGGCCCTTGATCGTCGTAATCCTCCCCGGCGCTTCGTCGGTGCCGGCAAAGAGGCTGCCCGCCATGATGCTGTCCGCGCCCGCGGCGATCGCCTTCGCGATATCCCCCGAGTAGCGGATACCCCCGTCGGCGATCACCGGCACGCCGGCCCCGTGCGCCACCTCGGCGACGTTTGCTATCGCAGAGACCTGCGGCACGCCCACACCCGCGACGATCCTCGTTGTGCAGATGGAGCCCGGCCCGATGCCCACCTTCAGCCCGTCGACGGAGTCGACCAGGGCTCTCGCCGCCTGCTTTGTCGCGATGTTTCCCGCCACGACATCGACGGCGACGCTCGCCTTGATCTCCCTGACCGCGTTTACGACGTTCATGTTGTGGCCGTGAGCGCAGTCCACCACCAGGGCGTCGACGCCCGCCTCGACAAGCAGCATGGCCCGGTTGAAGTCGAAGGGCCCCACCGCGGCGGCGACCCTGAGTTTCCCGTTCGCATCGCGGTTCGCGCGGGGATACTGCCGTTTCTCGAGGATGTCCCGCATCGTGATGATGCCGACGAGGCATCCCTCTCCGTCCACGACCGGAAGACGTTCGACCTTGTTTGCATACATGGTCTCAAGCGCACTCTCGGCCGTGACGTCTTCGGACGCCGTGATCAGTTTCCTCGTCATGTACTCCGTGATCTTCGCCTCGCCGCGCTTCGGCAGGATCGCCCTGATATCCCTGCGGCTGACGATCCCGATCACCCTGCCCTCCTCGACGACGGGCACACCCCCGATACCGTACTGCTTCATGACCCGTTCCACATCGGTGACCGTGGAATCCGGGCCGACCGCCACGACCTCGCGCTCGATGAGGTCCTCGGCCTGTTTGACGATCCGGACCTCCGCGACCTCGCGGTCCGGCGGCATATTCCGGTGGATGACCCCGATGCCACCCTCCCGGGCCATCGTTATCGCCATCCCCGACTCGGTCACCGTATCCATGGCGGCGCTCACGAGGGGGATATTCAGGGAGATGTTGCGCGAGAACCGCGACCTGACGTCGGCCTCGTCGGGCTCGACCCAGGATTCGGCGGGCTCAAGCAGCACATCGTCAAACGTAAACGTTGTCTCCATCTGCATCTTCTCGATATACATACGTCACCTGAGCATCATCATTGCTTTTTCGACCAGCTCGGCCCTGATCGTGGCGGATCGATCGCCCCCGCAGACCATCCCCCGGACGCCGATGATCTCGGGATTGATGCGCTTTAAGGCATCCAGATCCTCGAACTTCAGCGAACCGGCAAGGGCCGTCTGCAGCCCGAGATCCCGGTTCTGTTCGGTGAACCGGGTCAGCGCCTCCTCATCCATGAACTCAAAGAGGCTCTTCCCATCCTTTATGCCGGTGTCGATCATGGCGGCGTCTGCCCCGGCATCCGCGACCAGCGGACTGATGGCGAACGGGGAGATCGTGCCCATCCTCTGAAAATCGGCGTAGGCGGCGATGACGACGTGTTTCCCGGGAAACTCCTGCTTCACCGCCGTGGTCACCGCCCCGATGACCTCGCGGGCACGGTCGGTGCCGTCGAACATCAGGCCGACCTTGATAAAATCAGCACCTGCGTGGGCGGCGCCGTAGGCCGAGAGAGCCGCAGTCCCTGGCTTATACTCATTGTCTCCGATTGCAGCACTGACAGGCTTGTTGCCGGCGAGGGTCTTGATCTCCCGGATGATCCAGGGAAAATTCGCCCCTAGGGAGCCCTCAGAGGGTTTCTTTACATCGATAATGTCAGCGGAAAGCGAGCTTCTTGCCTCCTCAATGCTGCTCGGACTGACGAGTAATTGCATAGAAATTAATGATCCTTCACCCTAATAGTGATTGCGTTGAGGACATGGAACTGATTCTTGCAGTCGATCTGGCGGGAGGTCTTGTTGTGCACGGAAGATCGGGCGACCGCGCCGGCTACCATCCCCTGACATGGGGGCTTGCCCCGTCGGCCGAGCCGGAGGCCTACGTCTCCGCCCTCCGGCCCCGGTATCTCTACATCGCGGACCTCGAGAGCATCCAGGGCCAAACCCCGCAGGACGATCTCGTCCGGCGCTGCGCCGCCCTGGTCGAACGGTGCTACCTCGACCGGGGCGTCCGGTCGCCTGCCGACTGCACGGCGGTCACCGGGGTGACGCCGGTCGTCGGCACCGAGACGGCGGCGAGAGCGTTTGAAGACCTCGCGGCCTACCGGGCCGGCTACCTCAGCATCGACGTCAAAGGAGGCCGGGTTCTCCCCTGGGGCATCCGGCCGGAAGAGGTGCTCCGCCGTGCGTCGGGGCTCTCGTTTGAGGGGTGCATCATCCTCAACATCGGCGCCGTGGGGACAGAGCGGGGCCTCGTCCGGGAAGACCTCGAGGGGATGCGGGCGTGCTATCCTGGTCGCCTCCTCTACGGGGGCGGCGTCGCCGGGACGGACGACATCCACCTCCTCGCCGACGCCGGGTTCGATGGGGCGATCGTTGCGACCGCCGTCCACCACGGCACGGTGCCGCTCGAATGGGTCCGGAGGGGGCACCCGTGCTGATCACCATCGAGGGGATCGACGGGAGCGGCAAGAGCACGCTTCTCGCCCGCCTCCGGGAGCTGATTGCCGACCTCGACCCCCTCTTCACCCGCGAGCCCGGGGCGACCTGGGTGGGGGAGTCCGTGCGCCGGGCGGTCGCCGAGCGGATGGACCCGATCACCGAGGCGCTGCTCTTCTGCGCCGACCACGCCGCGCACATCGATACGGTGATCCGGCCCGCGCTCGATGCCGGTCGGCTCGTCGTCTCCGACCGCTACTCCGACTCCCGGTTCGCCTACCAGCCCGTCGTCCTCGACGGCGTCCTCCCCGACCCGCTCCTCTGGCTCCGCCGGATCCACGATGGGTGGTCGATCCGGCCGGACCGGACGTTCCTGCTGGTCCTGCCGGTCGAGGACGCCGTCGCGAGGCTTGACCCTGAAAAGAAGAGGGAGTATTTCGAGAACGCCGGGATCCTCGCGCGTGTGCAGGAGAACTATCTGGACCTTGCGGCGTCCGACCCCGCACGGTTTGTCGTCGTCGACGCGCTGCTCGGAAAAGAGGAGGTCGCCCGGTTCATCGCCGACGAGATCAGGACGAATGTCCGATCGTCACGACAACGTCCCCGAGCGTGAGGACATCCACCTCTTCGCCTGCCACCCGGTAGGCGACCTTCGGCGTGAAGGAGCCGGGCGGCACCGGGATCTCCGCACCATCGACGGTGACGGTCGCGGGCGGGTTTTTGAGCAGCTCCGGCGGGAGCGCCCGGACGGCCTCCATGAACCCACGGGCCTGCTTCCTGAGCGCCGGGCCGATGATTGCCATATTGAAGTCCACGCCGTCTGCGACCTCTTCGAGCCGGGGGGTGCCGGTGCACCACCGGGCGTCGGCGGCGAGCGCA
Source organism: Methanomicrobiales archaeon (assembly GCA_019136335.1). Lineage (GTDB taxonomy): Archaea > Halobacteriota > Methanomicrobia > Methanomicrobiales > Methanoculleaceae > Methanoculleus. Next base: position 120 of record JAGVUK010000236.1, on the reverse strand, counting down.
CGACCAGCGTCGCCGGCGTCGTCGACCGGCTCCGGCGCGTAGACCGTCACGTGGCCGAGCGGCGCGTTCAGGGCCATGCCCCGGTCGTGCTTGTAGCGCCGGAGTTCGGCGACCGTCTTC
>JAGVUK010000058.1 GCA_019136335.1 Methanomicrobiales archaeon | reverse complement strand
GACGATCCCGAGGACGTAGAGGAAGAACATCACTCCTCCGGCCTGGGCCCCGAAGAACGCACCGGCAAAGAGGACGTATACGGGAAGCCTGGCGCTGCAGGACATGAACGGATTTACGAGAATCGTGAGCAGCCGATCCTTCTCGCTCTCGATCGACCGCGTGGCCATGATCGCGGGGACGTTGCACCCGAACCCGATCAGCATCGGTATGAACGCTTTCCCGGGCAGCCCGATGGCGTATAGCGGCCGGTCCATGATGAACGCAGCACGCGCCAGGTAGCCGCTATCCTCAAGGAACGCGAGGATCAGGAAGAGTATGAAGATGTTCGGCAGGAAGATGAGGACGGCGCCGACTCCGCTGATGATACCGTCGCCGATGAGCGACCCGAGCCAGGCGGGCTCGATCGAGGCGACCGCGAGCTCGGCGAGCCATACGACAAGCGTATCTATCGCGGTCATGAAAGGAGTCGCGACCGTAAACGTCAGCTCGAACGCTCCCCACATCAGCGCAAGAAAGATCGGGATACCGAGGTAGCGGTTGGTGACGACGCGGTCGACCATGTCCGAGAATGTCGTACCTTTAGGGTCAGTGCGGTGGACCTGCGGCAGGATGGCGGCGATCGCCTCGTAGCGCTTGTCCGCCATCACGGCCTCGTACTCGTCGGCGTCGATGGAAGAGAGGATACTCTGCACGCGGGAGGCGGCCGGACCCTCCCGGACCTTGGAGAGGACGTTTTCATCTCCTTCAAGGAGTTTTACTGCAAGCCAGCGGAGGGGATAACGCTTGGCAAGGTTCCTGTCGGTCGAAAGGGCATCCACGAGCGTTACGATCTTCGCCTCCGCATCGTCGCCGTAGCCGACGGTATGCTCGTGGTGAGGCGAGGTCTTCGCCTCCTTGATTGCGGCTTCGAGGAGGGTGTCAAGCCCCTCGCCCCGGGTTCCGACCGTGCGCACGACCGGGATCTCGAGGAACTCCGAAAGCCTCGCCCGGTCGATGGCGTCGCCCTGCGCTTCGGCCATATCGGCCATGTTCAGGGCGATGACGACCGGGACCCTGAGTTCCGAGAGCTGCGTCGTCAGGTAGAGGTTCCGCTCCAGGTTCGTCGCGTCCACGACCTGGACGACGACGTCCGGCTTCTCGTCGAGGAGGAAGTTCCTCGCGATGATCTCGTCTGCGGAGTACGCGGTCAGGCTGTAGGTGCCGGGAAGGTCGACGACCTCGATCTCGTAGCCGTTGCGGCTGATCCGGCCGGTCTTCTTCTCCACGGTCACCCCGGGCCAGTTCCCGACGTGCTGCCTCGAACCGGTCAGTGCGTTAAAGAGCGTCGTCTTGCCGACGTTGGGATTGCCGGTGAGCGCGATCCGGATCTCTCGCGTCATGCAACCCCCTTCGCACATCCGACGAGTATCTTCATTGCAATCCCTCTCGACAGGGCATACCGGGCATCGCCGACCGAAACGATCAGCGAACCCCGGTTCGCGCACTGGACCTTCACCCGGGCATCGGGGCAGAAACCCATTCCGAAGAGGCGCGCTTGCATCCCTTTGCCGGCCCGGATATCGGCGACCGTCGCCTCCGTTCCGGCAGAGAGGAGGGCGAGCGGACAGAGATCGCCCGTCATTTCGCCCCCTCCGGGACGACTTCGATGAGGCTCGCCTCGGCACGCCGGAGTGAGAGGCAATATCCCTTTACCCGGTACTCCGTAGGGTCGCCGAGAGGGGCGGCCCGGAGGACCTCCACCTCCGCCCCCGGCACCAGGCCCATGGCGAGCACGCGCTTTCTGAGCGCTCCGGAGGCACGGACGCCGGCGACGCGGCACTGGCACGCCAGACCGATATGGTCGAGCGTGGTTACTCCCGTGCGATCCGTTGAATCTGATGGTTCCATGGATATCTTTCTCTTATTCGGTCGATATAACCCCAAGCCGAAACGATTCCGGACCCCGATATCAAATCCAAAGTTTTTTCGGAATTTATACTATCATCCGAACATTCAGGACGCAAACAACCCGTCCCGGAACGGGGGTTAACCGCCGGCGGGGATCGCAAACAGATTAAAGGCAAATTGGCTGCGTGCCCCTGTCGATCAAAGGGTGCTCTCTCCGCCGATCCATTCCCCCGGCAGAACTCCCGAAGCGGGAAACAATTGCAATTGCCCCGGCGACGCGGGCGCAGGCTCCCTGAAGGCCCGGCCGGAGTCCCCGTCATCGCCCAAAAAAGTGGAGTCAATCCGGTTTGATCCGGATTACATAACGATACCGCGTGAAACGGTCCTTCAACAGGGATGCCGGGAGAACGGGTCCGGCTCAACCGGTTCACACCGGTTAATCTCGGCCTCGAACCCCTGCGAGAGTCCTCTGTTCCCGCAGTCTTTCTGCAAACCGCCTTCCTCTCTCCGTGAGGGCATACGTCACGACCCCCTCTCCTCCGGTTTCGCCGCAACAGCAGGGGGATCCGGAGCAGGGGTAGAGAACGTCATCAAGATAGCCGATCGAATCCAAAAGGCCGGCATTGGTGCCGCGGACCTGCAGATCGATGGCTGCGATTGCCTCGCAGCGCCTGTCGGCCATAACGATCCCGTATTCATCGGAACTGACAGAAGCGAGGAGAGCCTGCACGCAGGCAAAGGCCGGGCTCTCCCGGACCTTCGATGCGGCGTCTTCATCCCCTTCCAGGAGTTTGACCGCAAGCCAGCGGAGAGGGTACCGCCCGGGGAGGGATGCGTCGATCGCAAGAGCATCCACGAGCGTTGCGATCGTCGCCTCCAGCCCTTCGCCGTAGTCCACATAGTCGACAATTCTCCCGTGGCGGGGCGAGGTCTCCGCCTCTTTTATCACCGCGTCGAGGAGATCGTCAAGTTCGTCGCCCTGTATCCCGGTCATGCACACGACCGGAACCTCAAGGCACGCCGAGAGCCGTGCCCGGTCGACGGTGTCGCCCTGTGCTTCGGCCATGTTCAGGGCGATGACGACCGGAACCTCGAGTTCGACGAGGTGCGTTGTCAGGTAGAGGCTCCGCTCGAGGTTTGTCGTGGACGCGACCTGGACGACGGCGTCCGGTTTCCCGTCGAGGATGAAATCCCGCACGATGACCTCGTCCGCAGAGGAAGAGGTCAGGCGGTAGATCTCCGGGAGGTCGACGACCTCGACCCTGCGGCCGTTGCGGCTGATCCAGCCGGTCTTCATCCCCGCGGCCACCCCGGACCGGTTCCCGGCGTGCCCCCCGGCTCCGGTGAGCGCATCAAAGAGTGCGGTCTTCCCAACACCGAGGTTGCCGGTGAGCGCGATCCGGATCTCTCGCATCCTGCAACCCTCTTCGTGCCTCCGGGTATCTTCGCCGCCGCTCCCGTCCCCGGAAGCGCGGATGCCGACGACGCAACACCGGCGTCCCGGCCCGACGCCGTCGTCCAGGGCTGCCTCCGCGTGTTCTGCAAAACTCGATCGTTTCATGTGAGTCTCGTCTTTCGTTCGGTTGATATAACCCCGGACCGAAAGAGATCCGGATTCGGTTGTCGGAAGCGCATTTCCTTCGGGTAATGCCGATATCCGAAGATCGCCGGGGATAGGTGCGGGCGGTAGAGGACCAATCCCGTTACACTTGCAGGTGTGCGCAACGGGAGACACTCTCGCCACGGCCCTGTCCGGAGCCCTGTTCCGGGAAGAGAAGAGCAGGTCTGCAGGAAAACGGCTTCGATCGCCGCGACGTACAAGGAATAGAGGGGTTTGGACAGCAGGGCAGGTTCATTCTCCCTGCCGCCCCCATGGGGAACTCAGTTGTACATTGAGAGAGAAGGAGAGAGCGTAGGTGTTCTCGTATCTCCGGCTTCAAACGCACGGAAGGGAAAACTACGATCCAATCTGTCCGAAAGGTGTTGAAGAGAGCTTACTCGATGCCTCCTTCCTCTGTCTCGCCAAGGAGATGGTGAAGATGGCCGTCGAGATTCTTGATGTGTGCATTGAGTTCTTCGAGGTCTCTTCCCACATGCTCCAGATCAGCATGCACGTGCTTCAGTTCCGTTTTCATGTGCGCCACAAGTTCTTCCGTCATCTGTTCACCGTTTCGTTTTCAATTGCGTAAGGAGAAGACTCCCTACGCTATATCGTTACACTACACGGGAGTAATGAATCTCACTCGAAGAATCTTCGAGTTTAACGTCATTTCCAAAAACGAACCCCCGATGGGAACCCCGAACCGGAAGATCGATACCTATCTCCGATCCCGGGCGCAATGGGAAACGTCCAGGCAGTGTTCGGATTTTCTACAACGCATCACCAGCGTATGCCCGTGAAACGTTTGAGAACGCGGCGAGCCGGACAGGAACGCCGCCGGGGTGCAACCGGTGCCCGCGTGAACGGTGCGGGGCCCGGGGCAACCTATTTACAGCACTATGAACAAGCATATACATCAAAGCGCAACCCTGTAACACGGAGCCCATCCATGCCGAACTGCACCACGTTTCTCGATGCCAACGCCGCTAACCCCGCAAAGATCGCTCTCGTCATCCCCTCGACCGGAGAGTCCTACACCCGTGCCGACCTCCTCGATACGGTCGCCCGGGCTGCGGGCGGCCTCCTCGCCCTCGGGGTCGAGCGCGGGGAGCGCGTCTGCATCTACCTGGAAAGTTCGGTGGAGTACCTCGTAAGTTACCTCGCCCTCTGGCGGATCGGCGCCGTCGCGGTCCCGACGAACCGGGTCTACCGCGAGAGCGAGGTCCTCTACGCCCTCCGCGACGCGGGGGCCGCAGCCGTCATCACCGACGCGGAGGGTGCGGCCCTCGTCGGGCGTATACGCGACCGGGCGCCGGAGCTTCGGCACGTCGTCGCCGTCAGCGGCAACATCGCCGGCACGACACCGTGGACCGACCTCCTCCGTGCAGAGCCCTGCCGTCGCGCCGCCCACTGCCGGTTCGACGACCTCTGTCAGATCCAGTACACGTCCGGCACCACCGGGAGACCCAAAGGCGCCATGCTCACCCACGGCAACTGGATC
>JAGVUK010000149.1 GCA_019136335.1 Methanomicrobiales archaeon | reverse complement strand
ATGGGGCCGAGCGTCACGCCGTGATCGAGCGGCACGATGATGGTCCTGCCGGTATTCCGATCCATGATACGTTCCAGACGAATCTCTTTTCCTCTCATAACCACAGTCCTCCCGGATCTTGAGTGAGTACGGTCCCCGGGATAGATTTAAAACCAGATAAAATAGCGATAGAACGCTGCCGCTCCGTGATAACAGATACCGGCGGTCAAAAACTGCTGTGTCGCTCCTGCGAGGATGGTTACTCCGTTAACCGAGGTAAAAGCGGTCACCGGCGAAAAAACACTCACCGCGCATTGTGTATACCATTACGTGTTCCTGTATAAAAATGTGCCGGAATACCACGCACAACGCGGATCCGGGATAAAACGGCCCTCCGTGAAAGAAAATATGGGATAGGCCTTATTTGCGGCTCTTCCGGAACGATATGACGTCGCCGACGGTCATGGTCACCCGGCCCGGCCCGCCGACGGAGGTGCTATCTTCGGCCGAATCGATCAGCCGGATATTGAGCGCTTTCTCAAGTTTCCGCCGGACGTCGTCTTCGGGAATGAGGTCTCCCTTCTCGATCTTTTTGACCAGGATCTCGCGTTCCTTGATTGCCTGAGCGAGGTCGAGAGTGGACCAGTCCTTCTCTTCGCGGGCGGCCCGGATCCGGTCGGCGTAGTCGTCGACGATCTCTCCTTCCATCAGGTCAAAGACGTCCCGCGGTTTCCTCCGGGCCTGCGGGACGGCGATTCCCGGTTTCTGCTGCGGGGAGCCTTTGCGGCGCGGTTGCTGGACTTCTGTACCGTGTTTTGCGCATCGGACGCAGACGGAGAGTTCTGCACCCTCGATCTGGATGGTTTTGGGCGGCCCTTGTATGGGAGCGCCGCATAGTTCACACTGCATAAGTCTCGCAAACAACTTTATATTCATTTTAACCTATATAATTAATCGAGGAGACCTATGGGAGATATCGCTCGGCAGGCACCAGACAAGGATACCGGTGAAGACATCTATCAGTATCTCCTGGAACGGATAACGAACCTCGAAAACCGAAACCTGGAGCTACGCGAACAATTCCGCCAGATGGAGTCCGAGAAACGGTATGTTGAAACCCAGAAGATTCGCTACGAGCGTGAGCTGCGAAAACTCAAGAGCGAGATCGAGCAGCTCAGGAGCCCTCCTCTCGTGATCGGGACGGTTACTGACGTTATCGACAACAACCGGGTGATTGTGCGAAGCAGTGCGGGGCCGCGGTTCCTGGTCCGTACATCGCAGCTTATCGACCCCGATCTCCTCAAACCGGGTGTGCGGTGCACGCTCAACCAGCAGTCCCTCGCCATCGTCGATGTGCTCCCCACAAGCTACGACGCGCAGATCTACGGCATGGAACTGGTTGAGTCGCCGGAAGAAACCTACGAGAATATCGGCGGTCTTGAGCCGCAGATCGAGGAGGTCAGGGAAGCGGTCGAGCTCCCCCTAACGAAGCCGCACCTCTTTGAGAAGGTCGGCATCTCCCCGCCGAAGGGCGTCCTCCTCCACGGCCCGCCCGGCACGGGGAAGACGCTCCTCGCGCGGGCGGTGGCGCACCAGACGAATGCGCACTTCCTCCGCGTGGTCGGCTCGGAACTCGTGCAGAAGTACATCGGTGAGGGGGCCCGCCTGGTCCGGGAACTCTTCGAGCTTGCGAAGCAGAAGTCACCGTCCATCATCTTCATCGACGAGATCGATGCGATCGGCGCGCACCGGAACGACTCGACGACATCGGGGGACCGCGAAGTCCAGCGGACGCTGATGCAGCTCCTGGCCGAGATGGACGGGTTTGACAATCGTGGGGACGTCAAGATCATCGCCGCGACGAACCGGATCGATATCCTCGACCGCGCCCTCCTCCGCCCCGGCCGGTTCGACCGGATGATCGAGATACCGCTCCCCGATCATCGCGGGAGGCTCGCCATCTTAAAGATCCACACCCTGAACATGAGCCTTGGCGAGGACGTCAATCTCCCGGAGGTGGCCCGGCTCACCGAGGGGAAGAACGGCGCCGACCTCCGGGCGATCTGTATGGAGGCGGGCATGTTCGCCATCAGGATGGAGCGCGATACGGTCAGCGGCGATGACTTCATGAAGGCGATCGACAAACTCTCGGTGGATTTCGACCGGCACCACTTCCATACCACCTTCGGCGAGATGTTCGCCTGAAGGGCACCTTTTTTCCCGGACAGCATCGTTTTGGTATCATGGAGAGGGCGCGCCCTACCGGGGGAGGATACGCCCGCGAACCCGGTTCACCGGAGGTTTTATTGAACCCCCTATCCGTTCTGGAAGGTCACGCCCGGAGGCCTGCCCGGGCCCCCTCAGGGAAACCAACGTCAGCGCCGCTCCCCGGTACGGCTTCCCGCTGAATATCACCATGACTGCCCCCGCTCCCGGCACGGCTGCCCACTGGATATCGCCATGACTTGCCCCCACCCCACCGGGGCGGGGGGAGGCCGAAGGCCGGGAGGGGTGGGGGCTTCAGGGAGGGACGTACGGTTACTCACCTGCGGGGAGGCCGGCGAGGAACGTACGGGTACCCACCTGCGGGGAGGGGGAGACCCCCTCCCCGGTCCCCTCCCCCAATGGCGATATCCCCACGGTCCACTGCACGGGGAGAACCCGGGGGAGAACCGGGTTCTGGCTCTCTCCCCCTGGGAAACCGGCGCGAGAGCCGCTCCCGGGCACGGCCCTCCCCGGGTATCGCCATGACTGCCCTCGCCCCCGGGAGGGGGCGGGAGAGGAGCGCGCAGCGCAGGCGGGGAGGGGGCTGCCGGAGAGGAACTTTCGGGTACCATTTTGCCCGGGGAGGGGACGAGCCCCCTCCCCGGTCCCCTCCCCCCCGTGGCGATATCCCCACGGTCCACTCCACGGGGAGAGCTCAGGGAAGAACCAGATTCAGGCCAGCTCTTCCCGGTCTTCCCGTTCCCTCCCGGGAAACCGACGCCGCTGCCGCTCCCGGGCACGGTTTATCCCGGATATCGTCATGACTGCCCTCGCCCCCTCCCGGGGGCGGGGGAGGAGCGCGCAGCGCGGGCGGGGAGGGGGTTGCCGGAGAGGGACGTACGAGTATCCCCTCCAGGAAGGCCGGGCGGGATGGGGGGACGGAGGGGAGCGCTCTGTGGGGGATGGGGCGAAGGCCAGATATGGCCTGTTCATCTGGAACCGGTCCACTACACCAGCAGCACCTGCTCCTGTGCCCGGAGAATGTCAAGAACATCCTGCATATCGGGCACCGTCGTCACCGGATAAACCCTCGCGAAGACGACGCGCCTTGATTCGTCGATGACGATGCTGGCCCGCCTTGAGTAGCCCTTTTCGCTGTCGAAGACGCCGTACGCCTGTGCCACACCGCCGTGAGGCCAGAAATCCGCAAGGAGCCGGGTCTTTCTGATGCCGAGACTCTCCGCCCACGCCCGTTTGCAGGGGACGGAGTCCACGCTGATGCCGAGAGCAACGGCGTTGAGAGCATCGAGCGCCTCCCGGTTCGCCTCCAGTGCTCTCATCTGCCTGGCACAGACGCTGGTCCAGGCCAGCGGGTGGAACGAGAGGATAACCCGCTTCCCCGGGAAGCCTGATAGCCGGATACTGTTCCCATTCTGGTCCGGTATCGAGAACTCCGGAGCCTGTTCGCCGATCTCGACCATCGTGGATCACCGGGTGGGACTCCGGTTGCGGTGATGATAAGCGTTTCGGGAGGAGGGGGTCCCACCGGATTGCAGCCGTGTACCGTCGATACACATAAGTGAGCTTGAGGTATAGCCGTTCCCGGCGCAGGGTAGATCCCGGTTAAGACTCCCGCCAGCGAGAGTATCACAATGCCGCTTGCCACCGACGTCCTGATTGTCATCCTGCTGATACTTGCAAACGGTTTCTTCTCTATGGCGGAGTTTGCGCTTATCTCTGCAAGAACGGCACGTCTCCAGAAGAGAGCCGCAGGAGGCGACGCCGGTGCGGCCGCCGCTCTCGAACTTGCCGGAAACCCGACAAAGTTCCTCTCCACCGTCCAGATCGGCATCACCGTCATCGGGATCCTGGCCGGAGCCTTCGGCGGGGCGACGCTCGCGGGTCCTCTCGCGGAGGTGCTCGCCGGTATCCCCCTCGTTGCCCCCTACAGCGGTCCGCTCGCAGTCGCAGCCGTCGTTATCGTCATCACCTACCTGACGCTTGTGATCGGCGAACTGGTGCCGAAGCGGGTGGCCATGAGCAACGCCGAACGGGTCGCGTCTTTTGTTGCCCGCCCGATGCGGCTCCTCTCCCTGGCCGCAGCACCGCTTGTCCGGGTGCTCGCCGCTTCAACCGAGGCGGTGCTCAGGGCGTTCGGTGTCCGGCAGCCTCCGGGCCCCGAGGTTACTGAAGAGGATATCCGCGTTCTCATCGGGCAGGCCACCCGGGCCGGCATCTTCCAGGAGGCGGAACAGGATATGGTAGAGAGCGTCTTCCGCCTCGGCGATCGAAGGGTCAGCGTGCTGATGACCCCGCGTCCCGACGTCGTGGCCGTGGACGTGGAGGACCCCCTCGAGGAGAACTGGAGAAAGATGGTCGAGTCCCGGCACATATATTTCCCGGTCTACCGCGAGCATCTGGACAACCTGCTCGGCATCGTCTCCGTCCCGAACCTCTGGGCACGGATGATCGCGGGCGAACCTCCCGAGCTCGCGAAGGCGATCGAACCCGCACCCATCGTGCCCGAGAGTGCCCGGGCGCTGGCGGTCCTCGACGAGTTCAAGGCCTCCGGGGCACGGATCGCCCTTGTCACCGACGAGTATGGGAGCATCGAGGGACTGGTTACGGTGCACGACATCATGGAGGCGATCGTCGGCGGCATCCCGTCGGCCGAGCACCCGCCCGAGAAGCCGGCGGTTCTCCGTGAAGACGGGTCATGGCTCCTCGACGGGATGCTCCCGATCGACGAATTCCACGACCTCCTCAACGTGGGTGCTCTGCCCGGGGAGGAGCGCGGGTATTACCAGACGCTCGGTGGGTTTGTCATGATGTACCTCGAGCGGACCCCGGAGGCCGGAGACCCGAAGAGGAGAAAAAAAGGGTGGACGCTACCCGATCTCGACGAGAGTGACGGTGAACGTGAGGTCCTCGCCCGCAAGGCGATGGTTCGCGTCGATGGTGACCACGCCGGGCGACACGCTCGCGACCCTCCCGGGCAGCCCCTGTCCGCTCGCGAGGGTTATCCCGACCGGGTCCCCGGCGATCAGGTTCTCCCCGCCGGGGATATCGGCCGGGTCGACGGCAAAGACGAGGTCCTCCCGGTACGGCCCGTAAGCCCGGTCGGCCGGGACGTGGATGGTCTTCGTCTCTCCTTCCCGCATCCCCACGACGCCCGCATCGAACCCGGGGACCACCCTGCCGCTGCCGATGGTGAACCCGAGCGGCTCCCGCCCGGCGGAACTGTCAAAGACCGTCCCGTTCGTGAAGGTACCGGTGTAGTGGACCTGCACGGCATCTCCCGACTTCACCTGCGCCTGCCCGCCGTCGCTCCCGACGCAGCCCGAACTGACGGCGAGGACCGCAAGAACGCCCGCGAGCAGCAGCATGACGCCGCGCACGTGCTCCCGCCTCACAGATTCCCCTCATTCTCGACCGCTTTCTTGAAGCATTCCACCGCTTCCGCAAACCTCCCCTGCCGGTCGAGCGCTCTCCCTTTCAGGTACCATGCCCGGGCATGGCGGGGGTTCGCCTCGAGGACCCGATCAAAGCACGCGGCTGCCGGATCGTATCGACCCAGGTGGCCGAGGGCGATCCCCTTGCAGAGCCAGGCATGGGTATCCCCTTCGCCCAGCTCGATCGCCGCGTCAAACGCAGTGACGGCGTCGGCGTGCCGGCCGAGCGTATCCATGAGCGTCCCGGTCGCGTTCCAGACGGCCGCGTTCTCCGGGTCGACCGAGAGCGCCTTCTCGTAGCTCGCGAGAGCGTCGTCATACCTGCCGGCCTTCTCGAGCACCGTCCCCCGCATGAAGAGGGCGGCCGGGTTCTCGGCCTGGAGGACGATGATCTTGTCGATCGACTTGACCGCCTCTCCGTACCGCCCGAGATGGATGAGGGCCGATGAACGGGCGTGGAGGGTCTCGATGCTGGTCGGTTCCCGGTCCAGCACCCGCGTGTAGGCGGCAAGGGCATCCTCGTACCTGCCGGCCTTCTCGTGAGCCTCCCCGAGCCTCCGCAGGGTGAGGGTATCTGCCGGGTCGGCCGCGATCACCTTCTCGAAGCATTCCACCGCCTCGGCGTAACGCCCGAGCCACATGAAGATCTCCCCGCGCCGCTGCCAGGCCGCCCGGTTCTCCGGGTTTGCCCCGATGATGCCGTTGGAACACTCGAGCGCCTCTTCGTACCGCCCCATGTGCACAAGAGCGCTCTCGAGGGTGTACCATGCCTCAGTGTCGCGTTCATCGCCCTCGAGCACCAGCGCGTACTGCCGGATCGCGTCGCCGAACTTCCCGCCCCGCTCGAGCGCCATGCCAAACGCCATTCTCGCATCCCGGTCGCCGGGAGAGGTCTTGAGGTAACGCTCGAACGCTTCGCCCGCCTCTTCGTGCCTGCCGACAGCCTCCAGCATATCCGCGCGTATCCTGATGACCGCCGCGTTCGAGGGGTCGGAGGCGAGCACCCGGTCGCAGCACTCGATCGCCTCCGGGTGCCTGCCGAGCCGTGCAAGCGCGACGGCAAGCGCGAACCAGGCGCCGGTGTCTCCCGGCCGCTCGCCGGTCACTTTTGTATAACATTCGGCCGCATCCGCGTACTGCCCCATCCGCTCCAGGGCGCGGCCCCGGTTGTACCATGCAAAGAGGTTGCCCGGGTCGGCCGCGACGGCCTGCCCGAACCGC
>JAGVUK010000146.1 GCA_019136335.1 Methanomicrobiales archaeon | reverse complement strand
CCCGCCCGGCAGGTGCGGAAGAAGGCGGCCGTGCCCGGCGCACCGGGTGAAGCGCCCCGCCGGCCCTCAGAGCGCACGGGGCCAGGGGATGCCGAGTTGTCCGGCCAGATCCTTGAGTTCGTCGTGGATGCCCCTGTCAATCCTGAGGAGGAGCAGGATATAGATCAGCCCGCCGAGTGCGACCGCCCCAAGGACAACGAAGACGTTTGAGAGCGGGATGATGTACGAGTAGCCGATAACGACAGCCGCCATGGCGAGCGCGGCAAAGACGATGTTGCCCACGGCCCGGGGCTCTATCCAGACACGGATGCCCCGGGAGAGGGCGCGATGAGCGAGTGTTGCGTTCAGCACCATGGTGACGAGTGTTGCCGCCGACGCCCCGGCGATGCCGTATGCCGGGATGAGGAGGAGGTTTAACCCGATGTTTGCGGCAACCGCGACTGCCGTCACCCGGAACGAGTCCTGCGGTCGGTCGAGGGCGTTTAAACACATCGTCTGGAGGAACATGAAGACGTGGGCTACCTGGACGAGCAGGAGTATCGCGAGCGCCCCCGCCCCGGCGGCAAACGATGCCCCGTAGAAGAAGTAGAGGAGACGTTCGCCGAGGAGCCAGCCCCCGGCAACGACCGGGACCGCGAGCAGGAGCGAGTAGGTGAAGGCGCGGGCGAGCGCGCGCTCCACCGAAGAGAGGTCGTTCTGCTTCCCCCAGTAACTGATCTTCGGGTAGAGGGTGGTATGGAGCGCTATGGTGGCGAACGTTGCAATCGATGTGAGCTGGAGCGCCACGCGGTAGATGCCGATGTCGGCCTCGGTCATGAAATGACCGATCATGATGGTATCGGCATACGAGAAGACAAGGTAGCCGCTCGAGCTGAGGAACGTCCAGACCGAGAATGCAAAGAGGCTCGCGATGTGCGAACGGCGAAACGGGGCCGGCGAGAGGTCGAGGAACCGGAAGTTAAAGAGTCCCGAGACCAGAACCCCGGCAACGAACCCGCCAGCGAGGCCGGCGACCCCGTAGCCGAGGACGACCGCGGCAACCTGAACGAGTATCCGGACCAGGGTGTCGATCAGGCTGCCGATCTGGTTGATGCCGACCATTCCTCTGCCGTAAACGCTGTTTGAGGCGATATTTGTGAAGGTACTGACGATCAGCGCGAGGATCAGCCAGGGGAGCACCCCTGACGAGGTGAGTTTGACGAGGTACGGCTGCACGATGAGGAGGAAGCCCACCGAGATGACCGTCAGCGCCACCCGGAGGAGGATGAATGCGGTGAAGTAGGCGTTCTGGTCTTCTCCTTCGCTGATCCGCTTCACCGCGGCGCCCCCGAATCCGCCGTCCCCGATCAGGTTGAAGACGCTGAAGTAAGCGACGAAGAGAAAGTAGGCACCCAGTATCGACGGGCCGACGACGTGGGCGAAGTACATCGTGGAGAGGAACCCGATCGCGGTAAGCCCGATCGTCGAGCCGAGGCTGATGAGGCTCTGGCGCTGGACAGGGTCGATGCGCATGATGCGGGCGAGATACCCGGAGGGCCGGAACACGAGCATTGGTTTGGCCGTGAAAGCCTTTATTGGTTGTTAACCGCCCCGGGCTTTCTGCCGGGAACGCCCTGCCTGTTCAGTCGAGCTGAAGGAGGGTGGCCACGGTCTCCTCCACCCCCCGGAACGGGGGCCCCGATACCGTCATAGCAAAGCGGCGCACATGTATAGTATTATAATTCAGCGCTCACAGGAGAGGGCACGCAACATATATTATCGGCGGTGAAATCTTGGACGTAGGGGTAATCGGTGTCGGAGTAATGGGCAGGAACCATGCCCGCGTGTATTCGGAGTTGAAAGCGGTGGACTCGCTCTACCTGTACGACCTCAACCAGAAGGCGGCCCGGGACCTTGCCGGAACCTTCGGGGCAACGGCCTCCCCGACTGTCGAGAGCCTGCTCGAATGCGTGGATGCGGTGAGCGTCTGCGTCCCGACGCCCTACCACTTCTCCATTGCGGAGACGGTCCTCGACGCCGGGGTGCCGCTCCTCGTCGAGAAACCCATCTGTGCGACGGCGGAAGAGGCAAGAAGGCTTATCGAAAAGATCCCGGAAGGCCTCGTCGCCGGCGTCGGCCACATCGAGCGGTTCAACCCGATCGTCCCCGAGATCAAAAAGATCGTCCGTGACCCCCTCTATGTCGAGATGAAGCGGCATAACCCGGCCTCTTCCCGGGTGAGCGGCTCCTCGGTCGTCGAAGACCTGATGATCCATGACGTGGATATCATGAGAAACGTCCTCCTCCCGGACGGAACCTACCGCCTCGCCGGCAGCGGCAATTCTGATGTCTGTAGCGCTCTCTTCTCTTTCGGCGGCACCACGGTCTACCTCTCCGCAAGCAGGAAGTCATCTAAGAAGATCCGTATGATCTACATCGAGGAGGAGGAGTTCACCATCGAGGGGGACTTTATGGCCCAGGAGATCTACATCCACAGAAAGCCCGGGCAGTACTCGGTAGAGAACGAGCGCTACGTGCAGGAGAACATCATCGAGAAGGTGCTCGTGAACAAACAGGAGCCGCTGAAGCTCGAACTCTCGACGTTCCTCGACTGCGTGGCCCAGCGGCGGGAGTTCCCGGTCAGCCCCGCGCAGGCGCTGCTGAATATGGAGATCTGCGAGGACGTTACGCGGTGTTTTGCAGCGTAAGGGTGATTTTTGCATGAGTAAGAGGCTACAATCCATCATCAATGCCAGAGGCCCGATCCGGAACATCGGTGTCGTCGGCATGGGCTACGTCGGCATCCCCGCCGCGGTCCTCTTTGCGGACGCGCCGGAGTTCGAGTCGGTCATCGGGTTCCAGCGGGATTCTCCTTCATCCGGCTACAAGATCGGTATGCTGAACCGGGGTGAGTCGCCCCTCAAGGGTGAGGAGCCGGGGCTTGAGGACCTCCTCGGCAAGGTCGTCGGCGCGGGGAAGTTCCGGTGCACATCGGATTTCTCGGAGGTCGCGGCGTGCGACGCGGTGACCCTTGCTATCCAGACCCCGTTTCTCGACCCAAAGGACCTCATCCCCGACTTCTCGGCCCTGACTGAGGGGCTCCGCGCGGTGGGGCGGCACCTCTCCGAGGGCACGCTCGTGGTGCTCGAGTCGACGGTCACCCCCGGCACGACCGAGCGCATGGCCCGGGAGATCCTCGAAGGCGAGTCCGGTCTCGTCGCCGGCGAGGACTTCGCGCTCGCCCATGCCCCCGAGCGGGTGATGGTCGGACGGCTGCTCAAAAACATCCGCGAGCACGACCGGATCGTCGGCGGGATCGACGACATCTCGACGGCGCGGGCGGTCGAGCTCTACCGGCCGGTCCTCACGACCGGGACGATCATCCCGATGAGCGCGACCGCCGCCGAGGTGACGAAGACCGCCGAGAACGCCTTCCGCGACCTCCAGATCGCCGCCGCAAACCAGCTCGCCCTCCACTGTGAGGCAATGGGCGTCAACGTCTACGACGTCCGGGCGGGGATCGACTCCCTCAAGGGTGAGGGGATCACCCGGGCGATCCTCTGGCCGGGGGCCGGGGTCGGCGGCCACTGCCTCACGAAGGACTCGTGGCACCTCGAGCGGGGCGCGCAGGTCCTTGGGGGAGACCTCTGGTACCCGCACGGCGAGGAGTCGATCTTCGGCGTCGCGCGGAAGATCAACGAGTTCATGCCCCAGCACATGGTCCACCTGACCGTCGAGGGGCTCGGGCGGGCCGGGAAGTCCCCGGAGGGCGCGAACGTCGCTCTCCTCGGGTGGGCGTTCATCCAGAACTCGGACGACACCCGGAATACCCCTGCAGAGCCCTACCTCGCGGCGATGGAGGAGGCGGGGGCAACGGTCAGGGTCCACGACCCGTTCGTGGACAACTACCCGGGGATAGAGGTCTCCCACGACCTTGATGCGACCCTTGCAGGAGCGGACGCCGTCGTCATCTTCACCGGCCACCACCACTATCTCGCTCTCGATCCGGCGCGGGTAAAGGAACTCTCGGGCCGGGAGCACCCGGTCATCGTCGACGGCAGGAACGTCGTCGACCCGGACGCGTTCATCCGCGCGGGCTTCATCTACAAGGGTATCGGCCGGGGCGACAAAAACAGCCACCTGATCCGGCGGTAACCATGAAGATCGTATCGATCGTCGGCGCGCGGCCGCAGTTCATCAAGTGTGCTCCCGTCTCACGGGAACTCAGGAAGGCGCATGATGAGATCCTCGTCCACACCGGGCAGCACTACGACCACGGCATGTCGGAGGTCTTCTTTGAGGAGCTCGCGATCCCGAAACCCGACTACAATCTCGGCATCGGCTCCGGGACCCACGGCCGCCAGACCGGGGCGATGCTCGGGGCGATCGAGGATGTCCTCGAAAAGGAGGAACCCGACGTCGTCCTGGTCTACGGCGACACGAACTCGACACTCGCAGGCGCGCTTGCGGCGGCAAAGCTCCACGTGCCGGTCGCCCATGTCGAGGCGGGGCTCCGGAGTTTTGACCGCCGGATGCCCGAGGAGGTCAACCGGGTGCTCACCGACCACTGCTCTGACCTCCTCTTCTGCCCGACGGAGACGGCCGTCGCGAACCTCGCGGCCGAGGGGATCACGGAGGGCGTCTTCCTTGTCGGGGACGTGATGCTTGATGCGATGACCCACAACCGCGCGGTCGCAGAGGAGCGCTCCCGGATCCTTGAGGACGTCGGGGTCCGGCCGGGGGAGTATCTCGTCGTCACCGTCCACCGGCCTTCGAACACCGACAGCCCGGAGAACATGACCGCCATCCTCGGCGCCCTTGGAGAGGCCGGGATGCCGGCCGTCTTCCCGGTCCACCCCCGGACGCGGCGCTACCTCGGTGAGTACGGCCTTCTTGCGGGTATGCCGGAGAACGTCCGGGTCACCGAACCGCTCGGCTACCTTGACATGATCCGCCTGATGGCGCATGCGAAAAAGATCCTCACCGACTCCGGCGGGGTCCAGAAGGAGGCCTACATGCTCGGCGTGCCCTGCATCACCCTCCGGGAGAACACCGAGTGGGTCGAGACGGTCGAGGCCGGGTGGAACGTGCTTGTGGGGGCGG
>JAGVUK010000136.1 GCA_019136335.1 Methanomicrobiales archaeon | reverse complement strand
CGTACCGTGCGGGCGCTACACCCACATCGCGCTCGTCCCCCACGTATACTACCGCCGGGATATCAACGATATCGAGCCGTTCTGCAAGTCAAGCGCCGAGATCCGGCCCGTTGTCGAGGTCTGCCGGGCCTGCGGGAAATGCCCCCGTGCGTCAGGAGTATGACCGGGAGCCGTCAGGTTAATTAGGAACCAGCAACAACATTTTAGAGCCCAATAGCCCGGTAGTGTAGCGGTCAATCATGTGAGACTCTGGATCTCACGACAGCAGTTCGAATCTGCTCCGGGCTATACATTCTTTTCTTCCGGCACTGCATATCATACACCAGAGGGTGATATATGGCTGACTACAACCTCGGCTGCACCGTGCAGCTCGACGACCCGGAAACACTCGCGCTGCTCGCAGCGCTCTACGAGGAGGGCACAATCCGCCATATCCAGGTCCAGGCCATCCCCCTGCCCCCGGCACTCTTCCGTGAGCGCATCGCGGCGATCGCCGCAACAGGCATCCCTTCAGTCGTCCACGCGCCTCATCACAGCCACGGCGTCAACCCCTGCGCTCCGGCGGCCTACGACGACCGGGCGCGGAGAGCGCCAGGGAGCCGAAGAAGAGTTCTCCGTCTTCCTCGACCGCCACGCCGACCCCCGGCTCGCCCTCGAGAACCTCCCCGCGGTCTACGCCGGCTACCCCCTCCTCGGGGACACCGCCGGAGAACTCGCCGCCCTTGCGGCTAAAAAGATCGCCCGGTTCTGCCTCGACTTCCCGCACCTCGCCTGCACCGCAAACTACCGCGGCCTCGCGTTTGCAGAGGAACTGGAGCGGTTCGAGTCCCTTGACGTGGCCCTCCACCACCTCTCGAACGTACGACGCGGCTCGATCACCGACGAGCACCTCGAACTCGACCACCCCGACGGCGGCCTCGATCTTGCGGCGGTCTTCGCCCGCCTCCGGCGGCACCCCGCCGTCCCGACGACGCTCGAGTACAAGCAGGACTCCCCGGAGGTCTACACCCGGCAGGTGCAGGTCTTCGCCCGCCTCCGGAAAGACCATGCCGGAGCGTGAACCGCGCCCCTACCGCATCGGGGCCACCCTGAGGACGACGGACACCGAACTCCTCCCCGGGTTTGCAGCCCTCCACGCCCGCGGGGAGATCGATCATATTCAGGTCCGGGTCATACCGGGAGAGACGCTCCGCCGGGATATCGAGGTAATCGCCGCGGCCGCCATCCCTTCGATCGTTCACGCGCCCCACCACGGCCACGGGGTGAACCCCTGCGCTCCGGCGGCCTACGACGCTCGATCGCTCCCCGAGATCCGGGCGCATATCGAGGAGGCCATGAGCCAGACCTTCGAAGCCGCAGATACCCTCGGCGCGAAGACCATCATCATCCATGCCGGCTGGTACGAACCCGGCGGGCGGCCCACCGCCCGTGAAGAGTTCCACCGGTTCCTGGACCGCCACTTCGATCCCCGCCTCACCCTTGAGAACCTCCCCGCGGTCTTTTGCGGCCGCCCCATGCTCGGGACAACGGCCGAAGAACTCGTAGACCTTGCAGGCGGGAGGATCCGGGGGTTCTGCCTTGACTTTGCCCACCTCTACTGCGCGGCAAACTACCTCGGCACCCCCTATCCCCGGGCCCTCGAACCCTTCCGGGCGCTCAACCTCCGCCACTTCCACCTCTCAAACACCGAAGAGGGCTCCATCGCCGACCGCCACCTCCCGCTCGACCACCCCGGCGGCGGCCTCCCGTTCTCCGATGTCGTCCGGTGCATCCGGACCCGTCTTGCAACCCCGGTGAGCCTCGAGTATCGCGAGCCCGCCGGGTTCTATGAGGCCCAGATCACGGTCTTTGATGCGATCTTTCGGAAATTCCCCTGAACGGTTGTCCGGAGGATCTCCGCACGGGAGAGAGACAGCCGGTACTACCCGCCCCCGCCGCGGGAAACGTTAATCCGGGGCAATCCCATTGAGGTATGCAATGATCCTTGAGTACATCAACGCGGCACTCGAACGCGCCAGCTACGAGATCATCGAGGATGATGAACCGCATTACGGAGAAGTTCCAGAACTTCCCGGTGTCTTTGCAACCGGCAGGACGCTGGAAGAGTGCAGAAAGAATCTTGCCGACGTCATCGATGAATGGTTGATCATACGGCTTCGACGCGGCCTCCCGATACCTCCGATCGCCGGCCGTACGGTGGGAGAGATCGTCTGGGTGGATACAGGTGCCGGAGCAGAAGGATCAGACCTGTCTCACGGAACCAGCGGGTGAAGAACTTTCAGGATCGTGGGATTCGAGAGACCATGCCGGGGAGGCAGACACCCATTCATGGTGAGAGGAGATCTCGTTCTGACCATCCCAAACTCCGGTGAGCGCATCACGCGCGACCATCTCAGGGAGAGATCAGCCGGAATACGCAGTCTACATGGACGTTTCCCGGCTCATCCCTACCGGAATGGACGAAAATTGCCCGGGAACAGGGGGTTTGCACCTACTGCGCAAAGTATATCCCCCAGGATGGCAGACACCATGTATATGCAGACGATTGAAATCTCGGATAAACTATATAAAAAGATTCTTGCACACCGGCATGGAGAAGAATCAATTAGTAAAACAATAGAGCGTAAATTTAAACAGGAAAAGCCGGAAAAGAAGAGTAAAGCGCTACAGGAGATAGACGAAATAAGGAAAGGTAAATTCTATATCAGAACACAAGTTGAAGAGGCCTTAAAAGACTAAGCAGAGTTTAACCAGTTGTGGTACTCTTCCTCTGTTTTTATAAAATATATTTTTGCGTGCCTGTTCGGTCTGACACCCACCAGTTCATACACAACAACTCTCCTATAAGGAACTTTCAAACGCCAGAGACCTTTCAGGTCCCCTTTAAGTTCGTGCTTATCACACTCCTTAAGAGCATCAAGTAAATGATCTTCCAGGCAATATCTGATCTTTTTAAGAAGCGCGTTTTTTATTGACTTATTCTTTGCCAGGTATTTTTTAGATTTTTCAGACATCTCATATTCAGCCATATGCCCCTCTTAAGAAACAGTTTCGGCGTTACACTATATCTCTCCGATCATCCACAGTAAGAACCACTCCTCTCTAAATATCCAAAACCGCGAAAATCTTCTTAATTTCAACGAATACCCTTTACTCCACACCTCGTTGACGGTTTCGACGACACCTCAATCCTCTCCGTCGGTCCGGCCCCCGCCGCGGGAAACGTTAATCCGGGAGCGAACCCATCTAGAACTATGGGCACGCCCGGGGGTGATGAGCAGGTGAACCATTTTGTCCGGCACGCACTTGAGCGGATGAGAACCGTTCAGGGGTTCGAGAAGGTCCGCTTCATCATCCTCTACGGCTCCGTTGCCGAAGAACGGGCGAAGGCAGGGTCAGACATCGACCTCTGTATCTATTACGACGCTGACCGCGAGGAGGCAGCCCGGTTCCGGTTTGCAGCACTCTCCGAGCTCTGCGACGACCGCTACGACATCCAGATCTTTGCTCACCTGCCGCTCTATGTCCGGACGGAAGTCCTCCGCGGAAAGGTGATCTATTGTCCCGATGAGCAGTTCCTCTACGATGTCGCGTACCGGACGATCCGGGAGTTCGATGATTTCAAGCACCGCCTGTACGATTACATCGGCAAGGAGACGATGGCATGACGGGAAGGATCCGGGATACGGCAATCCGCATCAAACTCCAGGAGATGACGGAGAGTCTCGATATGGTCAAAGAACACCTCCCCGACTCGGCCGATTCGTTCGGGCGGCTCGGCATCGTGAAAGATGGGATATACAAGCGCGTCGAGTATGCCGTCGAGAACGTCTTTGACATCTGCGCAATCCTGAATGCCGATCTCCACATCGGTGTCCCGGGGACCGATGAGGATATCCTCGAAAACCTCGTCCGGCACGGAGTGCTCGCCCCGGGGATGCGGCAGAACCTGAAGGCGATGAAGGGGTTCCGGAACATCGTCGTGCATCGCTACGGGGCAATCGACGACGCTCTTGCCTTCTCGATCCTCAAGGAGCATATCGATGACTTCTCTCTCTTCAGGCAGGAGGTTGAACGCTTCCTGCAGTCGGTGAGCGGAAGGTGACCGGGCCGGGGAAGTGCGATGGTTCGTAGAACTGGAGCACGGGAAGGCTGAAGGTCTTCGAGGGGGGCACCCCCTTCCCCGAAAGGAAACCGTACCCGGGTGCCGGATGCGCATTGAGCGCCGCAAAACTCCGGTTGCCCGGAGCGGGACGGCCGCCACAGCAGTCGGGACACCCGCGGGCATTTACGCGAGCAGCGCCGCGATGATCCCGGAGAGGAATATGCCGTCGAACGTCCCCGCCCCGCCGATGCTCGCCATCGGCGCCCCCAGTTCTGCAATATGGTGGAGATTGAGGAGGTCCGCCCCGATCAGGGTCCCGAGCGTCCCGCTCACGTAGGCGATGATCACGGCCGCGGCCGGGACTCCGCCCGCAAATGTCGAGAGGATGAGCGCCGCAAAGAGCGCCGCAAGCGGCGGGATGAAGAACGGCGTCGCTATCCCGAGGCCCGGCACCGGGCGGGCGACCACTTTCGTCACGACCGTCACGACCGCCACCCCGGCGAGGGCGAGACCCATGACCAGGTAACCGCCGCTGATCACGACCGAGTCGTAGAGCAGGTAGAGCGATATCGCGAGGGGGATGAGGGCGCCGCCGACGTTGACCGCGAGGACCGTCCGCTGCACCGGCTGCGGGATCCGGTAGAGCCGCCCGTACATGGCGACGTAGCGGTCGTATGCTGGCGCGGCACGGCTCTCCAGTGTCCGAACCGGGATGTTGACGAAACTCCCGGCAAGCGTCAGGAGAAGGATCAGGAGCGCCTCACGCCAGGAGAACCCGAGCTTCGTGAACGTCGCCCCGATCGCCGTCAAGAAGAGGATCGGGAAGAGGATGACGGCGAGCCCGGCGAGTATGAGCAGCCCGAAGAGGAAGAGGAACATCAGGGGGGAGAAGGGGTTGAAGACGACCCGGTCCATGTGATGGAGTCACCCTCTCATCTAATATATACTACTCCCGCGAGGAGCAGACGATCGCAGCGTGGTCGTGGTGGTAGGGCTCAAGCCACCGGACCTCCACCACGTCGAGCCGCCGCAGAAGCCCGGCCCGGGCTTCGCTGAGCACCTCGGCCGGGTCCCTCCGGACATCCACGCTCCGGGTCTTGAGCATCAGGATAAGGTGTCCCCCCGGTTTGAGGAAGGCCAGGTTCCGCTCCGCGATCTCGACCTGGTTTGGCTGCGCCACATCCTGGTAGATCAGGTCGACCGCCTCCATGAAGGGCGCATACTCCTCCGGCCGGTTCGCGTCGGCCATGATCGGGACGATGTTCTTCCTCCGGCGGGCCACCTCGAGGAGGTCCTGCATCGGCCGGGGCGCAAACTCCACCGCGTAGACGGTCCCTGCGTAATCGGCGACGTGCGAGACCGTGGTCCCGTTCGCCGCACCGAGGTAGAGCACCCTCATGCCGGGCGTGAGGTCCACCCCGCCGCCGAGCGTATAGAGCGCCGCAAGCTTGCTCCGGTAAGGGTCCCAGACCCGGTAGCCGTCGAGCGTCCGCTCCCCGTAGACCCCGCCCTCACCGGGCGAGACCAGGACGTTCCCGAGCCGGATCATGCCGCGACCCCCGCCTCGTCGATCCGCGCCTGGGC
>JAGVUK010000288.1 GCA_019136335.1 Methanomicrobiales archaeon | reverse complement strand
TTATACCACGATATAATAATAGGGTATCGCATTGACGGGACATATTAAAATTCTTAACGATCCGGTGGAACTGGTTCCTCTTCTTATAACGTTCAATAATGCAGACTATAAAAGGATCTACGAACTCTTAAACAAGACCTGGCTAACCGAAGAGGAACTGGGGGCGCACGCCGATACCTCGACAGTGATCGAATGCCTCTCCATCCTCAGGAAGGGCAGTCTTGTCGAGGAGCAGTGGCGGATGCCGAAACCCGGGGAGAAACCGACGAAGGAATACCGGGCGATATACAGCAAATTCAGGGCCAGTTTCCAGTGTTCCATGGGCGATATCGGGGACCTGCTGCACATCGCCGTCTCAAACGATGCGGGCCTCCGTTCGATCGTAGACTCGGTCGAACAGGAGATCGTGGCCGGGACCACCTCGATCGGCGATATATCCCGAAAGTATGGGGTCAGCCCGATCTTTATCAGGGGGCTCGCGAAGAGGATCCCCGGTCTCGACGTGAAAGGGCAGGGAATGGTGTTGCTTGACCGCCTACACTGACGATCCGCTCTACGTCATCCTGCGCAGCAAACGGGAGGCGACCCGGTTCCAGATCCTCGTGGAGATCGCCGAGCACCAGCCATCCATCCGCCAGCAGGAGATCGCCGGGAAACTCGGCGTGACTCCGCAGGCGGTTTCCGAGTACATCCGGGAGATGGTGGACGAAGGGCTGGTCACCGCTCACGGCCGGGGGCGGTACGAGGTGACCAAGAGCGGGATCGAGTGGGTCCTGCGGCACGCCGAGGCGCTCGAGTCGTATGCCCGCCACGTCAACCGGGATATCATCCAGCAGGTTGCCGTCTGGACGGCCGTCGCCCGCGAGGATATCCGAAAAGGGGATACAGTCGGCGTCCTGATGCAGGACGGGTGGCTCTACGCGACAAAGCAGGCGCAGAGCGCCACAGGCAGGGCGACCATGGACGCGAAACCCGGGGAGGATCTCGGCGTCGCCCACTTGAGCGGCATCATCGAGCACGAGGAGGGGCTCATCCACGTCTGCAAGGTTCCGCGGGTGGAGCGGGGCGGGTCCCGGAAGGTCTCGACGGACCTCCTCCGGGCTGCCGTCCGGGACGCGGAGATGGTGGCCGCCGTCGGCCTCGAGTCCTACGTGGCCCTCAGGAAGGCGGGTATCGAGCCGGATATGTTCTTCGGCTCGCGGGAGGGGGTCATCGAGGCGGCGTTCCACGGCCGGGAATGTGCAATACTCATCGTTGATGAGGAGTTTACCGACTTCCTCAAACGGCTCGAGACGGCGGGGCTCACCTACACGATCCACGACCTGCTCGCATCATGATGGTCATCGTCCAGCCCCAGAAAGGCACGTATAAACTCCTGTTCGTCGAAGGTGGCCGTGTCGAGGGCTCCGGGTACGTCGACCTGACCGCGACGCCGAAAGGTCAGCGCCCGAAGAACTTTAAGATGCGCAGGCGCGGGAAACAGCTCAAGCCCACCCCGACCCGGGACCTGATCACGCTGCTGCGCCGGTCTTCGGTGCACCTGGCGCGGAGGAGCCCGGAGTTTGAGTCGTTTCTTGCCGACCTCCAGATCCCGTCATCGCGGATCGATATCTGCCGGTACTGCCAGCTCGAGGACCGGTTCGTCCCCGTCGATAAGGCGACCGGTGTCCGGTACGGCGGAGAATGGATCTGCATGGAGTGCGCAAAACGCGAGATGCGCCGGGAGCTCGGCTACATGGGGAGGTTCGGCGGGTCCGTGCTTGTCCATCTCGAGAAACTTCTTGCCCAGGTCCGTGACCTCGACCGGGTGCTGGCGTCGGTGGGGCCGGAGAAACCCGACCGGTCGCGGACCCTCTTTGACCGGCTTGAGGCGCACGAGGTCCAGAAGACCGCCCATATCACCGATCTGGCTCTGCCTCCCGCGTTTGCGAAGGCCGCCGGGGTCGAGTACCTGATGCCCGTCCAGCAGCTCGCCGTCCAGAGCGGACTCCTCGAGGGGCAGCACCTCCTCGTCGTCTCCGCCACCGCGAGCGGCAAGACCTTCATCGGGGAGATGGCCGGGATGAAGAACTTCCTCGAAGGACGGGGAAGAATGCTCTTCCTGGTCCCGCTGGTCGCGCTCGCGAACCAGAAGTACCAGCGGTTCCGCGACCGCTACGGCCACCTCGTGCGGGTCGCCCTGCAGACCGGGGTGAGCCGTCTCAACCTTCCCGAGACCCGACCGGCCGGGGACCGGGACATCAACGCCCCTGTCGTGGTGGGGACCTACGAGGGGATCGATCACGCCCTCCGGACCGGGAGATCCTTGAAGGACATCGGGACCGTCGTGATCGACGAGGTCCAGATGCTTGAGGACCCCGACCGGGGCCACCGCCTCGACGGGCTGATCGCCCGCCTCAAGCACGTCGCCCCCGATGCCCAGTTCCTCTACCTCTCGGCCACGATCGGGATGCCGGGGCTGCTTGCGGAGAAACTCCGGGCGAATCTGGTCCGCTACGCGGAACGGCCGGTCGCTCTGGAGCGCCACCTCCTCTTCGTCGAGCGGTCCAAAAAGATCGGGTTCATCAAACAGATGGTCGCCGAGGAGTACAAGGTCCGGTCGTCCAAGGGCTACCGGGGGCAGACGATCGTCTTCACCAACTCGCGGGCCCGGTGTCACACCATCGCCGACACTCTCGGGAAGAACGCCGCACCCTACCACGCGGGGCTGACCGCCCAGGAGCGCCGGGACGTGGAGCGGCGGTTTGCAAACGGCGAGGTTGCGGCCGTCGTGACCACGGCGGCGCTTGCCGCCGGCGTCGACTTCCCGGCGTCGCAGGTGATCTTCGACGCGCTCGCCATGGGCATCCAGTGGCTGACCGTCCAGGAGTTCCACCAGATGATGGGCCGGGCCGGCCGGCCCGACTTCCACGACCTCGGCCGGGTGGTCATCCTCGCGGAGCCCGGCGGGTCGTACTCCCGGACGTCCGGGAAGACCGAGGAGGAGGTCGCCGTCGGTCTCCTGCGGGGTGAGATGGAGGAGGTGGCTCCCGAGTACGATATGGAGCAGAGCTCCGAGGAGTTCGTCGCCAACGCCGTGGTCTGTGGCGGCGACGAGCAGCAGGTCATCCGGATGACTCATGCGATGGTCGGGACGCTGGAGCCGGCGCTCCCCACACTCCTCGATTACGGGCTGGTCCGGCGTCGGGCGGGGCGTATCGAACTCACTGATATGGCCCGGGTGATGGCCGAGCACTTCATCGGCGCCGAACGCCTGATCGAGATCAAGGACCTGGTCCGGCGGATGGATGATGCGGCCGAGATCGTCGCGGAACTCGAGTGCGCTGAGGAGAAGACGCCGTAAGGGTGCGCCTGCATCCCCTAAGTCTCCAGAATGTCATCCTTTGCCGCGTATTGAAGAACGGTTGGGGCACTCCGGGGCCGCGGAGGAGGGCGGCCTACCCGGGTTCCGGTGTCTCTCCGGCGACGTCCCGGCATGCGCCCCTCTGCATCATCACCAGAAAGATCCCGGTCCCGATAAGGCTTATCGCCCCGCCCACGTAGAAGACGGCATCGATACCGACGAAGTCCATAAACGCGCCCCCCATCAGCGGCGCGATGATCATGCCGATGCCAAATACCGTGTTGTAGGCACCCATCGATGTCCCCATCCCGATCGTCCGGCCTGCGTCGACTGTCAGCGCCATGATGGCCGGTTGCTGAATGGCGCCCCCGATCCCTATGGCGGAGGTGATCAGGAGCAGGGGCAGGAAAGAATGGGATAAGGGGATTACGGCGAGCGCTACCGCTGCTATGGTCGACCCCGCGACGATCAGGGCGACCTTATTCCCGGTATCGGTGATCCTCCCGATCGGCACCTGAAGGAGTGCCATCAGGAAGGTGTTCGCGGAGAGGACGATCCCCACCTCGAACGGGGTTATGGCGATCAACGGGGCAAAGACCGGGACGAAGACCATCATCCCGCCGCGGCCGAGGGCGCTGATGAAACCAAAGAACATGACCCCCCGCATGACCGGCAGCGTGAGGAGCGCGCGCATCGGGGGACTCGGGGCGTCCGGGAGCGCGGGATCTCCTGGTTTTGTCTCCGGGAGGGATACGGCGACAAGGAGCGTGGCGAACGCCGAGAGGCCGGCCATGACGTAGAAGACCGACGGCATCCCGAACGCGTCGTTCAGGAACCCTCCAAGGAGCGGTCCCACCCCCATGCCGAGGAACATCGATATGGAGAAGTTCCCCATGTGGCTCCCCTCTTTCCCCTTCTCCGAGAAGTCGGCGATGTAGGCCATGGCTATCGGGACGACCATGGCCGACGCCAGCCCGTGAGCAAAGCGGACGGCCGTGAGCGAGTAGACGCTGCCGGCGATGAGGTAGGCAAGCGACAGGACCGCGTAGGCGAACATGCCGATGAGGATGATCCACTTCCTCCCCTGCCGGTCTGATATCCGGCCGATGATGGGCATGAAGACCGACCGGGAGAGCGCGAATGCTGAAAAGATGACGCCGAGCCAGATGCCGGTTGCTCCGAGATTCTCCGCGTAGATCGGGAGGAGCGGGCTGACGACGCCGAGCCCGAGCATGGTGGCAAAGACGGAGATAAATAAGACGTTATAGACTCTTCTGGCGGTGTTCATGGGGGATACATCCAATTAAAGGGTAAACCCGCAAGATCTATCCTGCGGTGAGCGTTCACAAATGCGGTAAAAGAAGTTGGATATAATTTATCTTATATATTAGCCCGGTCGTCGGCCGGGATCACACCCGCCGCGTGACGCAGCACCACCGGTCGTAGATGGGGTCACGTCCGTTCTCGAAGACCCTGACGTCCCGCCCCTCTCCGGCGCACCACTCCTCCACCCGGGCGGCCTCGGCCTCCGTGCCGACGGTGATCAGCGCTTCATCCGTGAGGGCGAGGAGTCCGGTGACGATCGGTTTCCAGAGGCCGGCGTTGTAGGAGTAGATCTCCCCGGCCATGAACGCAACCCCGAGGGGCACCGGCACGATGTACCGGGAGGCCTCACGCGCGTCGATGCACATCGTGTCTTCCGGTACAAGGCGGCCCTTCGAGAGGCCGAGCGCGAGGAGCGCCGGGTCGTTGTCGTAGGCGAGCGCCCGCACCCCGCCCGCCCGGAGTGCCGCGGTGCCGACG
>JAGVUK010000238.1 GCA_019136335.1 Methanomicrobiales archaeon | reverse complement strand
CCCGTCCCCGGAAATCACCGCCCGATCTTTAAGAGCATCTCCTCAAGCGTCGGGTAGTGCGACTCTATCCGTTCGATCCCGGCGCCATCCGCCGAGAGCGCCGCGGTCGTCCGGTTCAGCTCCTCGATGGAGCGCGCCTCGGCGAGGTACCGGCCGTCGCGGGCGGAGTACCCGACGGATGTGGCGAAGGTCGCCGGGTCCGGGACGCGGAAGAAGACCTGGTAGGTGATCGAGCCGAAGGTCTCCCTGAGTTCGGACATGGTCCCGCCGGTCACCACGCGTCCCCGGCGCAGGATCAGGACGCGGTCACAGGCCTCCTCCACCTGAAAGAGGTTGTGGGCCGAGAAGATCACCGTCTTGCCCTGGCCCCGGAGGCCTTTGACGTACTCGAGCACCGACCGGGAGGTCATGGGATCGAGGCCGGAGGTGGGTTCGTCGTAGATGAGGAGATCCGGGTCATGCATCAGCGACCGTGCGATTGCAACCTTCCGTTTCATCCCCTTCGAGAGTTCCCCGATCTTCTTGCCGTCCGGCTCGAGCGCGAGCCCCGCGAGGAGGTCGTCGCGCCGGGCCCTTACGGCCGCCCTCGACATACCGTAGATCTCGCCGAAGAACGCGAGGTATGCATCCGTGGTCATCGTCTCATAGAGCCGGGACTCCTCGGGGAGGTAGCCCAGGTTCCGTTTCAGGTCCCGCGATCTACGTATGACGTCGATCCCGTCGATCTCAAGACTCCCCGACGTCGGCGTGATGAGACCGGCCATGATCTTTAAGAGCGTCGTCTTGCCGGCCCCGTTATGCCCGATCACCCCGAGTATCCGTGCGTCGTCGAGGTCGAAGGTGACGCCGTCGAGGGCCGGGAAGTCGCCGTAGTATTTGACAAGAGAGCGGGCGGTGATCATCGGATCTCCCTATGGCTCCGATGACTACTAATAGGTTGCTGCACAGAGGTATGCTTCTCTGACGCCGCCTGGGATAACCATGAGCCTTGCTTCCTCCATCCGGACGATCGCCGTCTGGGAGATGAACCGGTCGATGACGACGATGGGAAGAAACGTCCTGCCGCTCGCGGTGGGACTGCTCGTCCTCCTGGTCCTGGTGACCGTATTCGCCGCAGAGAGCGGCGTCCACATGCAGGACGGCATCTATCGCATCGGCATCGACGAGCCCGAAGTCGCCCGGATCGTCGCCCCTGACAACCGCTTCACCGTTGAAGTCGCCGACGGACCCGCCCTCTGGAGCAACCGGTTCGCGTACGATATCGTCATCCTCCGCGGGGAGGTCTACGCCGCCGACACCGGCAAAGGGCGGGCGGCCTTAACAGCGCTCAAACGCGATTACGAGGCCTATGCATCCCAGATCGCCGCCGAGCAGCCCGACCTCTTCGCCGGCTACCCGCTCTGGATCGACCTCCAGTACGTCAAGAGTGAGATCGACTTCCTGGCGACCCAGAGCGGGCAGCAGATCGGCGCTCCGGCGGATGCCCGGGAACCCCCCATCCCGTCCGGCCCGGCGGAGGCGGTGACCCTCCCGCCGTCGGCAATCCAGGTCTCGGAGGACGATCTCCGGCAGCACCTTGCCGGGATGGAGAGCGACCACCCCCTCTCCCGCTACACCGGCATCATATCGGGCGGCTCTGCAACGGACGGACTCCGGACACCGTCGCAACTCTCCCCCCCGCTCCCCTACGACGCGCTCATCCTGGTCTTCGTCTTCATCTTCCCCCTCTACTTCACCTCCCAGTTCTTCATGATGAGCGTGATGAACGAGCGGGTGGGAAGGGCCGGGGAGGCGCTCCTCGCCGCCCCCGTCCGGCCATCGGCGATCGTCATCGGGAAGGCGATCCCCTACCTCGCGATCATGCTGCTTGTCTCGGCCGCGATCACCCTCTTTATCGGTGCACCGCTCGCGATCCTCCTCCCGCTCATCCCAGTCATCCTCTTCTTCCTCGCAAACGCCCTGATCATCGGGATGGCCGCCCGGAGTTTCAAGGAACTCTCGTTCGTCTCGATCTTCTTCTCGACCCTCGCCACGTCCTACCTCTTCTTCCCGACGGTCTTTGCGAACACCCACGTGGTGAGCATCATCTCCCCGCTCACCCTGGTCATCCTCGAACTCCAGGGCGAAGGGTTCACCGCCGCCGAGTACGTCTACTCGACCGCGCTCTTCTTTGCCACGAGCGCCGTCCTCTTCTATGCCGGGACGATCAACTTCCGCGAGGAGCGCCTTTTTTCGGAAAAATCCCTCACGTCGAGGCTCACGGACTTCATCGCGGGCGCGATCGGCCGCGGCCGCCCGCACCTCTCGCTCTTCCTTCTCTCCGCCTTCACGATACCGTTTGTCTTCATGGCCCAGATGATGACGCTCGTCCTCTTCTTCAACATCCCGATGCCGCTCTCGCTCGTCCTCCTGACCGTCTCCGCGGCGTTCATCGAGGAGGTTGCGAAGTCTGCCGGGCTCTACGCGATAGCAAGCGAGCGGCCCGGATTCCTCACGGCAAAGAACCTGCTCATTGGAGCGGCCGTCATCGGTCTCGGGTTCCTTGCCGGGGAGAAACTCCTCCTCTTTGCCACGCTCTCCCAGATCACCGAGTCGGTCTTCGGGAGCGTCCTCTTCCTCTCCCTCCAGGTGCTCTGGATGCCGCTCCTCCTCCACATTGCAGGAGTGCTGATCACCGGAACCTTCCTGCTCGCCGGCGGGAAGCGCGCCTACGTGCCCGGCCTCGTCGTGGCAAGTGTGGTTCACAGCCTCTATAACCTCCACTTCCTCCTCGGAGGGTTGCTATGAACGCCCGCTACATCGGTCTTATCGCAAAGAAGGAGTTCCTCGGCCTCTCGTCGGAGAAGACGATCATCTTTGCCGTCCTCCTGCAGGTCTTCATCGCCATGTTCTCCTCGTTTCTGATGGTGGGGCTCACCGCCATGTATGACCCGGAGGCGCTCGAGGGCTACTCGACGGTCGCCTACGGTGTCGGTTACGCCGGGGCGGACTCAGCCCTCATCGACGAGTTCGAAAAGCGTGACGACCTCGTCCTGCACCGGATGGACCTTTCCGCGGCGCTTCGAGCGCTCCGCGACCGGAAGGTTGCGGCGGTGGTCTACGTCCCCGATACGCCTCCGGACGCCGAAGGGCCGGTCGCGATCACGCTCTACCTCATCCAGAACGACCTGCAGTCGAGCGTCATCAACGTGAAAGTCAAGGAGGTCCTCCAGGGTTACGAGAGGGAACTCCGTGAGGTGCGGGCCGACCGGATGGTCTCCTTCCCCGTCGGGCTGAACTTCCCCGGCACCGGCGATGCGGAGAGTTTCTATGAGTTCGTCTACGGCCTCCTCCTCCCGCTGCTCGTCCTCCTCCCGGCGGTCATATCGGCGGCCCTGATCATCGATCTCATCACTGAGGAGTACCAGCGCCAGACCCTCGACACCCTCCTCTCGACGCCGGTCACGTTCAACGAGATGATCTTTGGAAAGATCGCCGCCTGCTGGGCCATCGTCCCGGTCCAGGCCGGGGCCTGGATCCTCCTTCTTGAGGCAAACGGTATCGCGGTCGGGAACCCCGTCCCCATCCTCCTCCACGTCTCGGCGGCCGGGCTCTTCCTCATCCTGCTCGGCGCCGCGACGGCGCTCCACTACCGCGAGCGGACCAGCGCCCAGTTCGTCTTCTCAACGGGGCTTGTCGTGGTCTTCCTCCTCGTCATGGCCATCCCCTACAACCCGCTCAATCTCGTGGTCAGGCTGGCGGTGGAGACCGCAGACCCGGTCCACTGGCCGATCCTTCTCCTGGTCTCTGGCGCGACGGTGCTCCTCGCCCTCGCCGTCGCGGCCTACGGGCGGCGGGTCGGGGAAGTTTCCCCGGCAACGGCCCGGTGAAGGAAGAGGCCGGACCACCCCGACCGGTCGGCGGGAAATGTTCCGGCAGGTCTGCCGTCCCGCCGCTTTCCATCAGGGGGAAATTATATATTTTAGATTATGCAATTCAGCCCATCGATGACCCACCTTCACTACCTCAATACCACCTGTGCAGTCTGCGGCGAGTCCTGCCGGTTCACGATCCCCGAGGGCGCCGTGAGCGTCGGGTCACGGGACCTCGACACCCGTCCTGCCGAACCCCTCCGGTCCACCATCTATGCGTGGGTGAAACGGTGTCCTTCCTGCGGCTACTGCGCCCCCGACCCGGGCAGACCCCTGAAGGGGGCGGTCGACGTGGTGAGGCTCCCGCGCTACCGCTGGCAGCTTGACGCCCGCAAGTTCCCAAAGATTGCAAACACCTTCCTCTGCTGGTCGATCGTCCAGGAGGACCTCGGCGTCCCCGCCCAGGCGGCGTGGGCGTCCCTGCATGCCGCCTGGGTCTGCGACGACGAGGGGGAGGACGTGCCCGCCCGGATCTGCCGGAAACGCGCCGCCGACCTCCTGCAACGGGCCTGGGAACAGGGCGAACGACTGGCCCCCCAGGAAGGGGCCGACGAAGCGCTCCTTGTGGACCTGCTCCGCCGGGCAGGCCGGTTCAGGGAGGCTCGCGCCGTGGCAGCGGAGATACTGGAGCAAAACCCGCAACCCCTCATCGCCGACATCATGCGGCTCCAGGTCCGGCTGATCGCCGCATCGGACCGGGGGGCTCACACCGTCGCCGAGGCCCGGCGGTTCAGGCGGCCGGTATCGCTCTGACCGGGGAACCCGGCGGAGCCCCACCATTTGTATACTGTTTCGCAGATACTGTATATCATGGATATCACGATCTTCTCCCCCGGCATCTACACCTACGGCGCCATGCTGATCGGCGGCGTCCTGCGCGACGCAGGGCACCGGGTCTCCCTCACCCGGACGCCCGTCGCCCCGGCGGGCTCACTCCTCCTCGCGAGCCTCTTCTCGACCCAGCACCTCCTCGACCCCGCGATCCGGGACCTCGTCCGGACCCACCGCGAGCAGGGAGGGGCGGTCTACGTCGGGGGGCCGGTCTCGGCCGTGCCGGAGATGGTGCTCGGGGAACTCGCCCCCGATGCCGTGGTGGTCGGGGAGGGTGAGGAGACGGTGGTCCACCTTGTAAACGAAGGTGTCTCGGGCGCCCTCCCGGGGATTGCCTACCTCGACGGTGCTCGATCGGTCGTGAACCCTCCCGCCCCGCCGGCGCCGATCGACCGGCCGCTCCCCCTGATCCCCGACGATATCGGGAGCCAGAGCGTCCGGGGCGCGAGCGCCTACATCGAGACCCACC
>JAGVUK010000131.1 GCA_019136335.1 Methanomicrobiales archaeon | reverse complement strand
CGACAACGTAGTCGTTGATGCCGTCCTTCACGTAGGGGCTCGCGTTCGGGGTGCCGAAGAGGCGTTCCGTGTTCGTCTCGTTCTCGGTGAAGAGGAGGTCGGGGGCGCCCTCACAATGGAGATACCGGACGCCAAGGGCCGGATGGCCGGCCGCGATCACGCTGGTCCCCGGCGGACCCTCCGTCTTTTCGAGGGAAGGCCTCTCCGCACTCCCTCCGGGTCCCCAGGTGTTGCGGAACCAGAGGGTGGGCAGCAGATGGAGGGATGCCTCGCCCGGGCCGCGGTTATGCACGGTGATCTGCACCAGGATATCCTCCGGGGACGCCTTCGCGTACTCCACGAAGACGTCGAAGTAGCGGTCGCCGTCGAATATCCCGGTATCGATGAGCTCGTACTCCAGGTCATACCGGTTGCGCTGCCGGTTCGTCTCCACAAGGTCGTTGTACGGGAACGCGGCCTGCGGATACTTGTAGAGGTACTTCATGTAGGAATGCGTCGGGGTGTTGTCCAGGTAGTAGTAATACTCCTTCACGTCCTCCCCGTGGTTCCCCTCGCCATTGGTCAGGCCGAAGAGCCGTTCTTTGAGGATGGGATCGGCACCGTTCCAGAGGCTCAAGGCAAAACAGAGGAGCTGGGAGTCGTCGGAGATGCCGGCGATCCCGTCTTCCCCCCACCGGTAGGCGCGGGACCGGGCCTGATCGTGCGTGAAGTAGGCCCAGGAATTGCCGTCCTCCCCGTAATCCTCCCTCACCGTTCCCCATTGCCGTTCGCTCAGGTAGGGCCCCCACCGGCGCCAGGGGATACCGCCGTCGCGGATCTCGAGCAGCCGTTGCCCCTCCGACGTACCGGGCACAAACGTTGCAGGTGTCATGCGCGAGCCAGACTATCTAGTGTGTAATATATTTTTCGATGAATTGAATTCCGGGTTGCCCCGATGGCACTATGCAGCGTCTGATCTCTCGCTCCTGTGAGAACAGGGGCACACGTTGACCGGTACGGCAAACGGAACGGGGGGTGGCCTCGTCGCTGCCGCCGGATCGGTCCTCTGTTCTCCCGTACGAAGGGTATACTAGCCGGCAAAATACCGGACAATTACATTAATATACACCGGGTCCGTCTGACGCATTCGCATCGAGGGCTGATATGATGGATAACTCCGCAGATCCGGTTTCCCCGGCATCGGCGGCAACCCCACAGGGCGTGCTCCTGCCGCTTGCGCTGGCGCAGTTCATCTGCAGTTACGCTGCCTCGAACATGAACGTGGCCATAAGCAACATCGCCACCGACCTGGGGACGACGGTCAGCGGCGTCCAGACGACCATCGCCGTTTTTACACTCACCATGGCAGCCCTGATGATCCCCGGCAGCAAGTTGACGGATATCCTGGGCCGCACGTACCTCTTCAGGCGGGGTCTCCTCGTCTACGGCGTGGGGGCGCTGATAGCGGCAGCGGCGCCGGGGCTCGGGATCCTGATCCTCGGCTACTCGCTCCTCGAAGGCATCGGGACCGCACTGCTGATCCCGCCCGTGTATATCCTCGCAACCGTCTTCTATCCCGACCTCACCTCGCGCGCCCGCGCCTTCGGGGCGATCAGTGCAGCGGGCGGCATCGGGGCGGCCGCAGGCCCGCTGGTCGGCGGGATCATCACCACCGCGATCAGCTGGCGCGCAGCCTTTGTCGTGCAGGCCCTTGTCGTCGGCATCGTCATCATCCAGAGCCGGTCGATCGTCGATCCGGGCGTGCAGGGCCCAAAACCAGGTTTTGACATCGTCGGAACCATCCTCTCGGCGGCGGGGCTCTTCTTTATCGTGGTCGGCATCCTGCAGGCCTCGACGTACGGCTGGTTTAAGGCCAGTCAGGACTTCGTCGTCGGCAACACGGTCGTGATCCCGCAAGGCGGCATATCGCCGGTATGGGTCTTCGTGCTTGTCGGGGTGCTCTTACTGGCCTGGTTCTTCTGGCACATCCGGTCCATGGAACGGGCGGGCAAGGAGCCCCTGCTCTCCACCAGGCTGTTTCAAAACCGCACGTCGAACCTCGGCCTCGTCACGCAGAACATCCAGTGGCTGGTCCTGCTCGGCCTCTCCTTTGTGGTGTCCGTCTACCTGCAGGCGGTCCGGGGCTACAACGCTATCGAGACCGGCCTGATCCTTACGCCGGCGACGATCGGCATCCTGCTCTCCTCGATGGCCGCGGGCAGGCTGGCGCGGAGGCGGCCCCAGGCAACGCTGATCCGGGCGGGGTTTGTCGTGACGGTAGCCGGCGTGCTCCTCCTGCTGTTGCTGGTGCGGGAGACCTCGAACGTCCTTACGTTCGTGCCGGGCCTCTTTCTGGTCGGCATGGGCGTCGGGGTTATGCTGACGTCCTCGGTCACCGTCGTCCAGTCCAGTTTCCCCGAGGAGGACCAGGGGGAGATATCGGGCCTCTCGCGCAGCGTCTCAAACCTGGGCTCATCGCTCGGCGTGGCCATTGCGGGCACCGTCATCGTGTCCAATCTGGTCACGGGGAATCTGGGCTACGCCCTCGCCCTGGTTGTTCTGGTGCTGTTTGCTCTGGTAGGTCTCGCAGCCGCGTTCATGCTGCCCGCGGGTCCGGTGCCCCGGAGCCCGGAGCCCGGGCCCGATCCCGCCCGATGACGGTATGTTGGCGGTCGCAGGAATCCCCGGGTAGCCCATACCAGCGGGTCATAGAGCCATATCTGCACCATCAACCCGGAGGCCTTCGAATGCGCACCTGCCGGGGGGTCGAGAGAACCCCGGTCAGGGCTCCTCTCGTCTTTCGGGTGAAGGACCGTGGTTGTCCGGCGGGAGTGAGTGCGGCATTCCCGCCCGGCGTATGAGGTAGTAGCCGCCGCAGAGAGCAATGATGATCAGCGCGATCCCGATGAGCTCGCCCGCGGTCGCCGAGCCGAGGAGGATGACCTTTCTTGCGATGGCGATGATCGCGACGAGGATGATGATCTCGACATGGAACTCTCTTCTTTCGAGGTAGGCCTTTATCGTCTCCAGGAGTTCCAGGCCGATGAGGATCAGCAGGAAGTACCCGAAGAGGTCGAAGAGCTTCTGGCTGGTAAGCCGGTAGAGAGGCCCCTCGAACAGCCCTGCGAACAACAGCCACCCCAGTTCGAAGAGTGCGAAGAGCAGTACCACCACCAGGAAGGCCATGAGCACGATGTAGGTAAAACGCTCAAACAACTCCAGCCAGCGGCGCATGCGCAGGTCCTCCTGCAAGCCCATATAAAAATATATCGAGAGCATCGCTGTTTTCCTTCCCCGGGATTGTCGTCGTCCTCCCGGTCTCGTGCGGTGCAGAGGGGCTTTCACCACCACGATTGCCGCAGGTGCATGGGGGCACGGCACGAAACGTTTGGGGGCAAGGTTCATATAGCAAAGTGCGCATCCTACGGCACGCTGGCATGGTAAGAACTCGGGGTTCGTCCCTCTCGCGGCATTCGGGTGGAACGATGGATGGATCGAAGGTGATCGACGGAATCAGGAAGGGGGTTATGGCAATCGCCATCGCCTTCGTCATCGCCACCCTGATCCCCGTACTCCTCGGGTTTCTCTTCTCCGTTCCGACCGGGAAGATTTTTACCCTGATCATCTCCACTCTCGTTCTCCAGGCAAACGCCGCCTTCGTCGGCATGGGACTTGGCCTGCATCCACTGTTCATCCTGGTCGTCATGACGCTCGTGGAACTCGGGATCGTCCTCGCCATCTACGAGATCTTGGACACGTTTGCCGAGCAGTCGGAGAGAGTCCAGCGTTTCACGAAGAGCACGGAAGAGAAGATGGCGAGGTACCCGATCTTACATAAGTACGGCGCAGTCACGCTCATCATCCTTCCTGCGCTCCCGGTGATCGGCCTTTACTCAAGCGTCGTCATCGGGTGGCTTCTGCGCTGGAACAAGGTCCAGTCGGTCTTCTTCGTCACGCTGGGATGGGTCATCGTCACCGGGCTCCTCCTGCTCGTGGCGCTCGGGTTCGTCCGGGTGGTCTTTTAATCGGGGTGGGGGGTGCCCAGAAGAAGCGCCGGTTCCGCCGTCCCGTGAGCGGTGCAGAAAGGGCAGGGGCAGCCCTGACTCCGCACAACGGATTGAGTTATATAGTCGAACCGGCATCCTGCTCCGGAGGCGCGCTATGTCTCTTGGTCCAGTCGAGTATATGGTCATCGAGTTTCCGGGAAACCAGTTCAAAGGCGAGATCATCCCGGCGTTGCGCGAGGTGGTCGATGCGGGTATCATCCGCATCATCGACCTCGTTTTCGTGAGGAAAGACGAGCAGGGCAACGTCAGCGTGATGGAGCTTGCCGACCTCCAGAAAGATGCGGCGGATGCCTTCGCCCCGCTTGCACGGGAGGCGAGCACGCTCTTCGCCGAAGAGGACGTGGAGAAGGTCAGCGACATCATGGAGATGAACAGCTCCGTGGCGCTGCTCCTCTTCGAGCACGTATGGGCAACGAAGTTCCGCGACGCCGTTCTCGCCGCCGATGGAAGGTTGATCGCGGGCGAACGTATCCCAAAAGAGAGGGTGGACGCCGCGCTGGCATGGCGGCCAGCGGAGCAGGAAGCACTGGAGGCGGCACCATGAGAGGCGGCCGGCCGGGCCTTATCGGCACCGTGGCCCGCACCGCGGTGATCGCAGGAACAGCCACCGTGACCACCCGGGCTGTCGATAAGAGGATGCAGGAGAGGGAGATGAAGAAGGCGGCGCAGGTGCAGCAGCAGGTGCAGGCGCCTGCCCCGACAGGGATAACCCAGGAGGAGAAGATGGCTCAACTCAGGGAGCTCGCGGAGTTGAAGCAGATGGGAGCCCTGACGGAGGAGGAGTTCCAGCAGGAGAAGCAGAAGATCCTTGCGCAGTAGGACTGCAGGATTCACCATTTTTAGGCACGGAGTCCGGCGCCCGGGCTGCCCCGACCCCTCTCTGCCGCGGGCGTGTCCGACGGCCCCCTCCCTGCGGGGCAATCTCCGCTACATCGAGGGTGGGGCGGGGTCGTCACGGGCGCGGCCATCGTCTTCTTTGCCTACATCGGGTTCGATGCGGTCTCGACGACGGCCGAGGAGGTCAGGAACCCCCGGCGAGACCTCCCCGTCGGGATCATCTTCGCGATGTCCCGCGACGGGCTGCTCCCCGCGGCGTTCGGGAAGGTGCACCCCACCCTCCGGACGCCGGTGAATGTCACCCTCGTCGTCGGGCTGGTCACCGCCGCCATCGGGAGCCTCCTCCCCCTCGGTGCGGTCGCGGAGCTGGTGAACATCGGGACGCTCGCCGCCTTCATCATCGTCTCGGTCGGGGTGATCGTCATCCGGCACACCCGGCCCGATGCTCGGCGGCCGTTCCGGGTCCCGTTTGTCCCGGCAGTCCCGCTCCTCGCCATCTTCTCCTGCGCCTACCTCATCGTCGCCCTGCCGACCGTCACGCACCTCCGGTTCGTGGTCTGGCTCCTGATCGGGCTTGTCATCTATTTCGCCTACGGGAGCCGCCGGACGGGGGCGGTGGGGGAAGTGGGGTGAGGCGCGGGAGAAGATGGTGGCGGAGAGGGATGGGACGCCCTCCGGGCCGAGATGAGGTCACCCAAGGAGCATCGCAACCTTCTGCACCAGGGCCTCAGCCGCACTCACCGCAAATTCCGCTTCGGCCGCAGATATTACACCTACGGCGTCCTAGACCGAACTGTGCCGTTTACGGCGCATACGGTCGAAGATGAGAACGTCACCCTCACCAAGGAAGAGCCCGGCAAACTTTACCAGATATGCTGGTTTGCACCGTCCGGACGGTAACCCTTTGCGAACATCAGGGCCCGGCCGGCCTGGAGGACTGCGTTGTAGGCGATGTTGTATGCCCAATCGCAGTCGGTCGAAAGAAGTGTACGAGCGGTATCAATATCCCGACGGGCGAGAGCCATCGCGTCGTCTACTTTCTTCCGGTCGAGAGGGAGCCTCTTGATCAGCCCCTGCCTCTCAAGGTCTTCAATCATCGCAGGTCCCGATGATCATGATCTTTCTCTCACCCATTACATTCTTTACGAAAGGATCTCCGCCCTCCCTTCTTCGCGCAAACTCGCTAGCAAGCATGAGCGTGTAGTTGATCTCACGGTTGATCGCGCGCTCGCTCGTATTCACGAGCGGGATCAGCACCTCTTCGTTCACATCGCCCACGATGAAGAGGTC
>JAGVUK010000263.1 GCA_019136335.1 Methanomicrobiales archaeon | reverse complement strand
CTCTCTGCGAGCGCCTCCCCGATCACGAACATGAAGAAGAGGAAGAGCATCACGTCGGGGTTGATGGACGCGAGCGCATCCGCCGGCGTGATCGCTCCCGTCACGAGGACCGCGACCGCTCCAAGGAGCATCACCTGCCAGATGCCGAAGCTGACGTTCCCGATCTTTCTCGCGGCTATCAGGAGAAAGACGACGATAAGAACGACGATTGGGATGAGGGTGCCCACGTTACCACCGGCAGATGCGTTGATCGAGTGTCGGCCGCCGGCCCAAAAAAAGGGTATCACCCGGGCTCATCCGGGCCCTCAGGTCTCCTGTCCGACGATGTAGTTGATGACGCACTCGCAGATGTCCCCGGAATATTCCCCGATCCGCCGGATGCTGTCCGATATCTGCCCCATGGGGATCGCCGCCACCGCCTCGAGATCGAGTGCCCGGGTGTCGATATCCCGGGTCTTCTCCTCAAGATCGCGCACTTTCTGGAGGGTTGCGTTCGCCTTCTTGATATCTCCTGCGTGGAACGCCTCCATGCTCTCCGAGAAGATCTCAAGCGCAAGCGCGCTCGCCTCATCCATGACGTCGAGCATCGCCGCCCCGGCCTCACGGTCGCTCAGGGCGGTCGCGTTATGCGCCACCCGGGTGGCGTGGTCGGCTATCCGCTCGACGATCCGGCTGACCTGGAAATAGTATGCCGCCTGGTTCACCGGGATGCCCATCCGGCGCGAGAGCGCGGCATCGATCACGATGAGGTTGTCCTGCCGCGCGACAAGCCAGTGCAGCCGGTCCACCTCCGTGTCCCGGGCGACGACGTCCCGCGCCAGCGCCGCATCGTGCCCCCGTATGGCGGCCATCGCGTCCTGCTGCATCCCCCGTGCGAGGAGGTGCATCCTTTTGATGGTGTTCTCAAACGGCATCTCGGCGGGGTTGAGGAGATCCTTGATCACGATCGAGGAGTCCGTCTCGCCGACCACCTCCTGCCCGATCGCCATCTGCGTGAACTCCCTGACCAGCTGCCGGACGAACGGCGGCAGCCTGCCCTTCGCTTCGAGGTGGATGGCCGTGAACCCGGCGACGTACGCCCCGACGAGGAGGCGGAGCAGGTAGGTGCGGTCGGTCGAGGCGCCGACCTCAAACACCCTGACGCGGTGGATCGACTCCCCGCCGATCTTCGGGGTGATCAGGAGCGAACCGTCGGGCTGTACGATCAACCCGACAGGGTCGTTCTTCTGGATCTTTGTCGACCGGATCCACTGTTTCGGCAGGGATACGATGTATGACGAACCCCCGGTGACCTGAACTTTTCTGATCTCCATCGCTCCTCTGGTGTTGGCGCCGGGGGGATATATACATACGCTGAATTTATATACGTCGCCCGGTTTTCGTGGAGATACATATATTAATATACCCTTCTTCGGGAATGCCTAACTCCCGTATACCCACACGGGGATCACCCGGATGCCGGAGGGCACGGGCGGAGGGATGGCCGGGTTCACGGCCGCACCAGAAAGGGGCGGGCGCCGGTCCCGGCCTCGTAACCATGAACAGAGAAGACGACCTTCATAGCGTAGCGCCGGAGAGCAGCATGCCGCCCCGCGGAGAAGAGCGCACCGGGCCCGGTCGCCCGGACGCCCATACCCGGAGAGGAGCCGTGCGGATGCCGGAAGTTTTGCCCCAACCCGGCAGACTTTCCTCGCTCTGGAAGAGGACGCGGCGGATCCGCGAAAGAGCCGTCCGGACAGTCTGGTTCTGCACGGCGATCGTTGCCGTCGTCGCCATCTTCTTCATCCTCGTCTTCCTGGTCAGGAACGGGTATCCGATCTTTGCGGAGGTCGGGGTCCGGGCCTTCCTTGCCGGCGACACCTGGAACCCGACGGGGACGCCCCCGGCATACGGCATCCTCCCGCTGATCGCCGGCACGCTCCTTGTCACGCTCGGCGCGATGGCGATCGCCGTCCCCCTCGGGATCGCGGTCGCCGTCTTCATCGCCGAACTTGCGCCGCCCCGCCTGCGCGGGGTCGTAAAACCCGCCGTCGAACTTCTGGCGGGGATTCCCTCGGTGGTCTACGGTTTCTTCGGCCTCGTCATACTGACCGACTGGATCCGCATCTCCTTTGAGATCCCGTCCGGCGAGACCTGGCTTGCCGGCTCCATCCTGCTCGGCATCATGGCGCTCCCGACGATCGTCAGCGTCTCGGAGGATGCGATCGCCGCTGTGCCCCGGGGATACCGGGAGGGATCCCTGGCGCTCGGTGCGACACACTGGCAGACGATCGCCGGGGTCGTGATACCGGGAGCCCTCTCCGGCATCACCGCCGCGATCATCCTCGGGGTGGGACGGGCGATCGGCGAGACGATGGCGGTGATCATGGTTGTCGGCAATGCGGCGGTCATCCCTGAACCCCTCTGGAACGTCCTTTCTCCGGTCCGGACGCTCACCGGGACGCTGGGTATCGAGATGGGAGAGGCCGCCGCCGGCAGCACCCACTACCACGCGCTCTTCGGTGTGGCGGTCGTCCTCCTCGCGATCACCCTCGCGGTCAACCTCATCGCGCGGTACGTCCTCCTGAGGCTCGGCGGACCGGCGCGGCGTGCCCGGCGTGGGCACAGCGGTGCGGCAAAGCCGTTTGCCCGCGCCGTTCCCGGGCTCCTTGCGGCGGCCACAGGCATCCCGGCCGCCGCCGTGCCCCTCCCCGGGGCGGCACGCGCCGGGCGCCGGGTCTCCCCGAAGACCAGGCAGAAGATCGCGTTTTGGCTCATGTACGCGTCCACCGGCATCGTGCTCCTCTTCCTTGGGGTGATCCTCTTTGATATCGTCTCAAACGGCCTGCCCGCGCTCTCCTGGGAGTTCCTGACCGCACCCCCCCGCGACCTCGGCCGGGCGGGAGGCATCGGCCCGGCTATCCTCGGGACAATCTACCTGGTCGGGGGCGCCATCCTCTTTGCCCTCCCGATTGGCATCGGCGCCGCCATCTACCTCCACGAGTACACCCGGGGCGGGCGCGTCGCCGGGATCATCAGAGCGGGCGCCGACCTCCTGAACGGCACGCCGTCCATCGTCTTTGGCCTCTTCGGGTTCGCGTTCCTGGTGCTCTACCTGAACCTGGGCGTATCGCTGCTCGCGGGCCTGGTCACACTCGGGCTGATGATCCTCCCGACCATCATCAGGACGACCGAAGAGGCGCTCGCGAGCATACCGGCCGGCGTCAGGGAGGGGAGCCTCGCTCTTGGGGCGACGCACTGGCAGACGATATGGCGGGTCGTGCTCCCGCCGGCGGTGCCGGGGATCCTGACTGGCACGATCCTCAGCATCGGGCGGGCGGCCGGGGAGACCGCGCCGATCCTCTTCACCGCGGTCGTCTTCTCCCGGCGGCTCCTCCCCGGATCGGTGATGGAGCCGGTGATGGCGCTCCCCTACCACCTCTTCATCCTCGCAACCAACGTCCCCGGGGCAAGAGAGAACCAGTACGGGACGGCGCTGGTGCTTCTTGCGCTGGTGACGGCCGTCTACCTGGTCGCGATCTTCGTCCGGAGCCGGTACCGGAGTTCAGCCCGGTGGTGACCCAGCATGCAGGACGACGACAGCATCCTTGCAACGGAACACCTGAGCCTCTACTACGGCGACAACCAGGCCCTCCGCGACATATCCGTCCGCATCCCGCGCAACCGGGTCACGGCGTTGATCGGTCCGTCCGGGTGCGGGAAGTCGACCCTGCTGCGCTGTTTCAACCGGCTCAACGACCTCATCGAGGGTGTCAGGATCGAAGGCCGGATCCTCTTTGAGGGCAGGGATATCCGCGACCCCGGTTGCGACGTCGTGGAGTTACGCAAACGCATCGGGATGGTCTTCCAGAAACCCAACCCCTTCCCTTCGTCCATCTACGACAACGTCGCCTACGGGCCCCGGGTTCACGGGGTCCGTAACCGGGGGGCGCTCGATGCGATCGTCAGGGTGAGCCTGGAAGCGGCGGCCCTCTGGGACGAGGTGGCGGACCGGCTCCACGACTCCGCCATGGGGCTTTCGGGCGGGCAGCAGCAGCGGCTCTGCATCGCAAGGACGCTTGCGGTCGGGCCCGGGGTCATCCTCATGGACGAGCCCTGCTCCGCGCTCGACCCCATCGCCACCTCAAAGATCGAAAACCTCATCAACGACTTAAAAGAGCACTACACGGTCGTCATCGTGACCCACAACATGCAGCAGGCGGCCCGGGTCAGCGACTTCACGGGGTTCATGTATCTTGGCCGGCTGATCGAGTTCGGGCCGACCGCCCGGATCTTTGAGAACCCGCGGGAAGAGTTGACCAACAATTACGTGACCGGGCGCTTTGGGTAGGATGGTTATGGTGGATAAATTCCGTGAGGAACTGAGGGGCCTCAAGGATCTGGTCCTCGCACAGGGGGCGTTCGCCTACGGTATGCTCTCTGATGCGATCGTCGCCCTGCAGGAGCGGGACACCGGGCTTGCCGGGCGCGTGCACGAAGAGAGAATCGAACTTGCGGCGCGCAACCTTGCTATCGAGGAGGCGGCGCTCCGCCTCATCGCGCTCTACCAGCCCATGGCGCGCGATCTGCGCTCCATCATCTGTGCGCTCCGGATGAACGTCGCGCTCTTTCGTATCGGCCGGTACGGCAAGGATATCGCGAAACTCGTGGGCGGGCTCCCGGCGGACCAGGAGACCGCGGACCTGGCGGGCCTGCTGCATATGGCGGGCCTGGTCTTTGCCATGATCAGCGATGCCCTCGAGGCCTACCGGACCGAGGACACCACGCTCATCGAGGGGATGTCGCGCCGGGATGATGCCGTCGACGAACTCAGGTACACCATCTTTCGGGAGAGCGTCACCCGTATGATGGAGGACCCGGAAAACATCGCCCGGTTCATCGATTTCGTGATGATCGCGCGATACCTGGAACGCTGCGGCGATTACGCCTGCGACATCGCCGAGCAGGTCTGCTACATGGTCACGGGCGAGCGTGTGGAGGTGAAGTGATGGGGCAGGGGCGGGGGGCGCCTTACTTCCACGTGGTCCACGATATCCCGGGAAGCAGGGCGAAGTCTTTTGCGGGGTCACGGCGACGAGCGCGCCCGCGATCTGCCCGACCGCCAGGAGCGCAGACGAAACCCGGTACTTCGCCAGTGCAACGATTCTCAATTACCGGCACTCTCAACAGAGGAGAGTATCGATCTTTTCTCACACTATCCGGGGGTTTTGCATCCCGGGAGACGGCTTTTCCCGGGTATCCCTACGTACTGCCCCCCCTCCGGGGGGCGGGGGCTTTGAAGAGGAACATACGGGTACCCGCCTGCGAGAAGGGGGAGACCCTCTCCCCGGTCCCCACCCCCTGGGGCGATAGCCACCACGGTCCACTGCACGGGGAGGAACCGGGGAGGAACCGGGGAGGAACCGGTTTCTAGCCGGTTCTCACTGGCCGATTCTTCCCGGTCTTCCGGGAAACCGACGTCAGCACTGCTCCCTGGCACGGCTTCCCACCGG
>JAGVUK010000119.1 GCA_019136335.1 Methanomicrobiales archaeon | reverse complement strand
CCGTTTCATGTCGGTATCAAGCGACCGGAGCGCCTTCTTGAACGCCTCCTCGACCGTCCGGCCGAT
Organism: Methanomicrobiales archaeon; assembly: GCA_019136335.1. Classification (GTDB taxonomy): domain Archaea; phylum Halobacteriota; class Methanomicrobia; order Methanomicrobiales; family Methanoculleaceae; genus Methanoculleus. The sequence goes on along the minus strand of JAGVUK010000119.1, from coordinate 8,208 downwards.
CGCCATAACTTCGCCGGTGCTCTTCATCGCCGTGGTGAGCGTCCGGTCTGCAGACTTGAACTTGTCAAACGGCCACCGGGGCACCTTCACGACGACGTAATCGATGGCAGGCTCGAAGGATGCCGGGGTGACGCCGGTCACGGTGTTCATGATCTCGTCGAGACGGAGCCCTATGGCGATCTTTGCCGCCACCCGGGCGATCGGGTAGCCGGTCGCCTTGGATGCGAGTGCAGACGACCGCGAGACCCGGGGGTTCACCTCGATGATCCGGTAGTCGCCGTCCTTGTAGGCGAACTGGATGTTGCACCCGCCCTGGACGTCGAGCGCCCGGATGATCTTTATCGCGGCGCTCCGGAGCGTCTGGTACTCGTCGTCCCGCAGGGTGAGGATGGGCGCAACGACGACGCTCTCGCCGGTATGGATGCCCATCGGGTCGACGTTCTCCATGCCGCAGACGATGATGCAGGTGTCGGATGCGTCCCGCATCACCTCGAACTCGATCTCCTTCCACCCGGCGACGCTCTCTTCCACCAGCACCTGGCGGATACGGGAGCGTGTGAGCCCGATCTCGATGATCCGCCGCATCTCATCAGGCGTATGCGCAACACCGCCGCCCGATCCGCCGAGGGTGTATGCGGGCCTGATGATCGCCGGGAGACCGACCTCCCGGATGGCCTCGTCGATCTGGTTCATGTTCCCGAGGATCATGCTCCGGGGGACGGGCTCCCCGATAGCGTTCATCAGGTCACGGAACTGCTCGCGGTCCTCCCCCCGGTAGATCGCCTCAAGCGGCGTCCCGAGGATCTCCACGCCCGCAAGCGCACCCATCTCCGCGAGCTCCGCCGTCATGTTGAGGCCGGTCTGGCCGCCCATGCCGCTCAGGATCCCGTCCGGTCTCTCCTTCTGGATGATCTTTGCTATGATCTCGGCCTTCAGGGGCTCGATGTAGATGACGTCCGCCGTATCGGGGTCGGTCTGGATCGTTGCGGGGTTTGAGTTGACGAGGACGACCTCGACGCCCTCTTCCCGGAGCGCCCGGCAGGCCTGCGACCCGGAGAAGTCGAACTCCGCCGCCTGCCCGATCTGGATGGGGCCGGAGCCGATGATGAGGACCTTTTTGATGTGAGACTTCCGCGGCATTACGGGATCCCCCTGTATACGCGGTCAAAGAAGTGCATCTCCGTATCCCGGGGGCCGCCGTGCGCCTCCGGGTGGAACTGGACGCAGGTGATGTTGAGGTTCTGGTCCTCGAACCCCTCGACCGTGCCGTCGTTCACGTTCCGGTACGAGACGGTGCATCCCTCGGGCAGGGTCTCTCCATCCACCGCAAAACCGTGGTTCTGGGTGGTGATGGATATGCTCCCGTCCCGGTAACGGACCGGCTGGTTTGTCCCGCGGTGGCCGAACTTCATCTTGTAGGTCTCGGCGCCGAGCGCGAGAGCAGTCACCTGGATGCCCATGCAGATGCCGATGACCGGCACCGCGCCGGCGAGCTCCCGGACGCACCGGATGGCGTCGACTGCCCTCCTCGGGTCGCCGGGACCGTTGCTGATGAAGAGCGCATCGGGCTTTGCCGCCATGATCTCATCGGGCGCGGCGGTGTGCGGGAAGACATGGATATCGGCGCCACGGCGGCTGAGGCTTGCAAGGATATGCCGTTTCACCCCGAGGTCGATGACGGCGATCCGTTTCCCGGTGCCGCCGATACGGTAGGGCCCGGGGCAGGAGACGCTCGCGATGAGGTCGGCGTCGCCGACCGGGGGGGCGGCCCGGGCGCGCCGGACCGCTTCTTCTCCGTCATCGCTGCCGACGATGAGCGATGCGCGGAGTGTACCGACCGTCCGGGTCTTTATCGTCAGGCTGCGGGTATCGACGCCCGATATCCCGAGAAGGCCGTTCTCTTCGAAGTATTCTGCAACCGAAGGCCGCATGGTGGGCACGCGAGCGATCTCGCGCGCAACACAGCCCCGTGCGTGAACCCGGGGACTCTCAAAATTCTCTAGATCCACACCATAGTTCCCGATGAGGGGATACGTAAACATCAATATCTGCCCGGCATAACTGGGATCCGTTAATGCCTCCATGTAACCGGTCATCTGTGTGGAAAAGACGAGTTCACCGGAACATACCCCCTCAACGCCAAAACCGCTCCCTACAACAAATGTTCCGTCTTCAAGACCCAGAACCGCCTTCATGGATTACCATACCATGTGGAACGGATTCCTTATTAACGGTAATGACGGATCGCACACCTTCCCCGGAAAGCCGGCCGGAAACCCTGAAAAAAGGGCTCATATTCCCCCAACTGCCGGATCGGGCGGCGTACCGGGTGACGCGTGATGAGTGAGGGCGCGGTGGAGAAGATCCGCGCGATCGAGACACCTGAGGGGACGTTTACCATCCGGCTCATCCTCGACGACCTCGGAAGCATCTACCCGGGCATGATCCGGTATACCGTTGAGGTCCTCTGCGGCGCGGAGCCGGTCGCCACCTACGCCGTCAACTCCTACGAGGTGCCGCCCGGCTCACTCATCGATACCCGGGAGGCGGCGGAGATCCTCTTCTCGCGGCTCGCGCACGACGTGGCGTCCCGCCCCCACGCCTACACCCGCCCCCGCCGTCTCACCCGCCCGCTCCCCGGGAGCGGCACCTCTGATGTCGTCATACTGCAGGGGAGCCCGCGCCGGTTCGGGAACTCTGCCAGGATTGCGTCGTGGTGCGCTGACGAGGCCGCACGGGCAGGCCTCTCCTCCCGAATCTTCTTCCTGCACGAGTTCTCTATCCGCCCGTGCATCGGGTGTTATGCCTGCTACAACTACGGTTATTGCCCGGTCGACGATGATATGCCCTGGATCGTCCGGGCTCTCGAGTCCGCCTCGGTCATCGTCGTCTGCACGCCGGTCTACACCGGCACCGTCCCGGCCGGCCTGAAGGCCGTGATCGACCGCTGCCAGTGGCTCCACGCCCGGCAGAAGGTGCTGGGAAGAGAGGTGCACGCCCGGGGCCTGCTCGTCGCCGTCGCGGGACGGCGGGGGGCCGCGCCGTTTGTCTGCATAACCCGTGTGGTCAGTATGTTCATGGAGAACCTGGGCATCCGTCCGGCCGCCCCGGTGCTGATCGGCGATCTCGACCGGGCCCGGGATGTGAGGAAGATTGAGGGGGCCGAGGACGACGTCCGGGCGGCGCTGCGGACGCTGTTCGCCCCCGGGGACGAAGGATAATATACCCCCGCTCCCCCACCGATGATGCATGGCAGAAGTGACTGTTGAGATTGTCGGGCTCATGGAATCCGAATGCGGCCCGTTTCCCTGCGATGAGACGAGAACCTGCGGTCTTGAGACCTGCTACCCGTCAAACAGCCTGATGGATGCCATCAGCGCCCTGCGCGACGAACTCCTCGCCGGGTACGGGGATAAGGTCGAGGTGAAGATGACCCTGATCGACGAGGGGATGCCCGACCACGTCAGGAAGATCATCGAGGAGCGCCATCCCCCCATCCCGATCATTCTCGTCAACGGCAGGCTAACGTCGATCGGGAGGGTTTCGCTCGATCTGATAAAAGAGGAGATTGAGTATGCGCTTGAAGAGTCCTAAAATATCTTCTTCAACTCTCCGGTCGCAAGGTCGAAGTACAGGCCGTGAAGCCGGACCCGCCCTTCTTTTTCCGCAGCCACGACCGGCGGATAGGTGCGGAGGTGCTCAAGCTGCAGGCCGACGTTCTCGATCTCGATGAACCGCAGCCGGATCTTCTCCTCTTCCGGGTTCTTCGGAACCTGCATCCTGTCATCGACGCGGCGTTTCGCCTCCCTTGCGTTGTTGAGCCAGAGCGGGACGTAGGCGTCTTCGCTCTCGTGGTCGAGCCCCTTTATGGCGCCGCAGTCCGAGTGCCCGCAGATGACGATGTCACCGACCTGGAGGTGGTTGAGCGCATACTCAAGCACCGTCGCGAAGTTCCAGTCATGGACCGGGACGATGTTGCCGATGTTCCGTTGCACGAAGAGTTCCCCGGCCTGTGCGCCGGTGATGCGTTCGGGGTTCACTCTTGAATCCGAGCATCCGATCCAGAGGACCACCGGGTGCTGGCTTGATGCCAGGGCTTTGTAATGCTCAGGATTCTTTCCGAAGTCGTCTTCCCTGAACCGTTCGTTTCCCTCAAGAAACTTCTCTATCATCTCTCGTACTCCATTAAACAGTATGCAGGCGCCCGCCACGGACGGGTTGTGCCTGCAGAGGGGGTTACCTCCCGGGGGTTAAAAATACATATGCCTGGATTCTGCAGGGGGAGAAAGAGGCATAAACAAGGCGAATCGGAGTTTTACTATCCCAAATAGGGATTTGGTTCGTCGGAATACCTCACGCTTCATCTCCTCGAACCAAGGTGGAGAGGGGGCGACGCACCACGGTACACAAGGTAATATGGTAAGCAAACTCGATTTGTTCATGAAAGATAATGTTTGATCCCGGCCACGAGACCGGCAGCCCGGTATGCGCTCTCCTATAAGAAGAGCTCGGGTTCTATCGAAGTCTTCGGATCGTTGTGGCCGAGAGGCCCCGTGACGAGAGAATCGGGACGAATCGGCCACCTGATGTACCTTCCGAACACTTTCGCCCCGCAGGGGGAAGTTATATGCCTCAGGAACGATATGAGTGGGGCCGTTCCAAAATCCTCTTACGAGAGGGGCGACCCGCTCACATCACCCAGTGGTCATCCCGCCGGGTGCACAGCGAAACTCTTCGAGTCTCTTGTGTTCGCTACGCTCCCACACCAAACCCATTGGGTTTTTTCATGCTCCCTCCGGTCGCATTCCGCACCTCGGAACATCCTTTCGCACGAACCACCCTCCAACCGATCAATCCCGCCCGGAGACGATCTTCCGCAGATGAGGTCACCTCTGGACAGCCCCGAGGTTCGCCTGCTCGACGGTCCGCGCGTACCGGGCGAGAACGCCCGTAAGCCGGCGCGCCGGGGGTTTCCAGGCCCGTCGCCGCTCTTCCAGGATCTCCGGATCAACCAGGAGGTCGAGGCGCTTCTCGTAGAGGTCGATCGCGATCCGCGGCCTCGGGGGCGACGTGCCCGATGCACGGCCCCCGGGTGCCGCCCGAGAAACGGCCGTCGGTCACCAGCGCGACCCGGGCGTAGCCAAGCCCCATCAGCGCAGACGTCGGCGAGAGCATCTCGGGCATCCCGGGTGCTCCCCGCGGCCCCTCGTAGCGGATCACGACGACGTCACCCTCCGCGATATCGCGGTGGAGGATCGCCTCCATCGCCGCCGCCTCGCCGTCAAAGACCCGGGCCGGCCCCTGGTGCCGCCACATCGCCGCCGGGACCGCGGCGCATTTGACGACGGCGCCGTCGGGGGCGAGCGACCCCCGCACGACCTTCAGGCCGCCGGCAGGGCTGACCGGGGCGTCGGCCGTCCGGATAACGTCCGGGTCGGCGACCCGCGCTTCTCTCGCGATATCGAGGATTGAGCGGCCCGAGACCGTCGGGGCGTCGTCGATGTAGCGCTCAAGCAGCCCGGTGGAGGGCGAGCATCGAGTGCGGGCCGCCGGGCTGCATGTGGCAGATGTGAGGGGTCTCCTCGCCGATGACGTTGAAGGTCTCAAGGTCGAGGGGGACGTCCGCCTCCCGGGCGACGGCCATCAGGTGGAGCACCGTGTTCGACGAACCGCCGAGCGCCATGTCCACCCTTATCGCGTTTGTGAGGCTCGCCGGCGAGACGATATCCCGCGGGCGGATGCCCTCCCGGACGAGGCCGACCGCCCGCTCCCCGCTCTCCCGGGCTATGCGGAGTTTTGCCGCGTCGACCGCCGGGATTGCCGCACAACCCGGGAGGGAGAGGCCCAGCGCCTCGGTCACGCACGCCATGGTGTTTGCGGTGTAGAGCCCCTGGCAGCTCCCGCACCCGGGCATCGCCGCGCACTCGAGTTCACCGAGCTCCTCCTCGCTCATCGTGCCGGCGGCGACGCGGCCCACGCCCTCGAATATGTCGATCAGGGAGAGCTCCCGGCCCGCCGCGTAGCCGGGGAGCATCGGGCCGCCGGTGACGACGATCGTCGGGATGTTGCACCGCACCGCCGCCATGAGCATGCCGGGGACGATCTTGTCGCAGGTCCCGACACAGACCAGGCCGTCGAACCGGTGCGCCTCGACCATCAGCTCGACGGCGTCGGCGATGTTCTCCCGCGAGGGGAGGGAGTAGCGCATCCCCTCGTGGCCCATTGCGATCCCGTCACAGATGCCGATGGTCCCGAACTCGAACGCCACACCGCCCGCAGCCGCGACACCCTCCTGCACCTTCTGCGAGAGGGACCGAAGGTGGATGTGCCCGGGGACGATCGTGTTATACGCGTTTGCTATCCCGATGAAGGGCTGACCCATCTCGCGGTCGGTCACGCCGAGCGACCTGAGCAGCGCCCGGTTTGGAGCACGCTGGTAGCCAATCTTTACCGTCTCACTCCGCATGGTAATTCTCATAGGAGGATAAGCGCGCAGGGGGAAAAGAGTGTTCCGGTTGCCGGTGTGGTGGTGCAGGGGGGGAGGTTTTTCAGCGTGGGGAAAGGAGTAGTTCACCGCGTTTGAGAGCGCATGACATAAGCGTCCTTCGAGCGACTCGAATCATATCGATCAAGCAAACTTGGACACGGATTTGTGGTGGGTATCGCCACGCACTGCCCCCGCCCCCTCAGGAAGGGGGAGGAGGCCGAAGGCCGGGTGGGGTGGGGGTTACAGCCTTCTTTTGGGAGTGGAGACAGGGGAGGGGGGATGGCTCCCCCCCTCCCCGTCAGCCCCTCCCCCAATGGCGATACCCCCACGGTCCAGTGTACCTGGCTTTCTCTCGTTCAGCCATTCAGTATGTCGCAACGCCGACTAATTCAGTGCTAAAGGGAGGGACAGCATTGACACAGTGGGAACTCCATCTCCTCACTCCTCAGTCCCACCATATAACTCCACCACGCCCCCGATGACGATCACTGCCGGGGGCCGGACACCTGCTGTGCGGGCTTTCCCGGCGATATCGGCGATGGTCCCGACCGTCACGCGCTGGTCGGGCCGCAGCCCCCTCTCGATGATCGCGACCGGGGTCGCGGGGTCTTTGCCGTGCGCCGCGAGCGCCGCCGTGATGGCAGGGAGGTTCTTCACGCCCATCAGGATCACAAGCGTCCCCTTCAGGCGTGCGAGGACCTCCCAGTCGAGGGCGGACTCGGGTTTCGTAGGGTCCTCGTGGCCGGTGATGAACGTCACCGTTGATGCGTACCGGCGGTGGGTGACCGGGATCCCGACCATCTCGGGGACGGCGATGGCGCTCGTGACGCCCGGCACCACCTCAACCGGGATGCCGTGCTCCCGGAGCACCTCAAGCTCTTCTCCGCCGCGGCCAAAGAGGAAGGGGTCGCCCCCTTTCAGGCGCACGACCGTCTTGCCCTCTCTCACCTTCTCGACCATCAGCGCTTCTATCTCGTGCTGCTCCAGCGTGTGGTTGCCGCCGTACTTCCCGCAGTCGATCCGTTCGGCGTCCCGCGGGAGCGTTGCGAGGATCTCCTCGCCCGGGAGCTGGTCGTAGAGGACCACGTCCGCCGCGTCGATCACCTCACGCGCCCTCATCGTCAGGAGGCCGAGCCCTCCCGGGCCCGACCCCACAAGGTACACTCTTCCATTCATGATCTCAACCCCAGTGCCGCATAGGCCTCCCGGATCAGGTCTTCCGCCTTCCCGCGCAGGGCCCGCCCGCACGCCCGCGCCTCTTCAGGCGTCGCAACATGCCGCTCGATACGCTCCCACCGGGAGCCGTCGAGCGCGAGCACCTCGGCGATCAGGTCCCCGCCCCTGCAGTAGACATGACGGCGCGCTCGATCGCCACGTCGAGGCGGGTGGGAGCATGGTCGAGCGCCGCGAGGGGGCCGGCGATCCCCGGATCGTCCCGGCAGACGACCGCGACGGTCCCCTGGTTTGGGGACGGGACGAACCGGTCCGTGGGGAGGGGCTCTCCCGGCAGCCTGAGCCCGAGGCGCTCGAGGCCCGCCTCCGCGAGCATGATGGCGTCGTACTGCCCCTCGCGGAGCTTCCGTATCCGGGTATCGACGTTCCCCCGCAGTTGCTTCACCGTTAGCGTCGGGTCGTTGCGGAGGAGCTGGGCGCGGCGCCGGGTGCTCGACGATCCGACGACGCGGACCGCGTCGAGAGGGGCCTCGTGCGCAAGAAAATCC
>JAGVUK010000140.1 GCA_019136335.1 Methanomicrobiales archaeon | reverse complement strand
TCGTCCTCGAACCGGACGATATCGTCCTCGCCGGTATACTCCCCGATCTGCACCTCGATCAGTTCGAGCGGCAGGAGGCCGGGGTTCGCGAGCCGGTGGACCGTCCCCGCCGGAACGAAGGTGGACTCACCGTTCCGGAGCAGGTAGGTCGCATCAGCGATCGTTACCTCGGCGCACCCGGTGACGACCACCCAGTGCTCGGAGCGGTGGTGATGCATCTGCAGGGAGAGGCGGCGCTTCGGGGGGACGGTGACCCGCTTGATCTTGTAGGACCGCCCTTCTTCGAGGTTTGTGTAGGAGCCCCAGGGCCGGTGGACCCGCGTGTGGAAGAGCGCACGGGAGTCGCCCTTCTCGCGGAGGGCTTTTGCAATCTCGCCCACCCGCTGGGCCTCGTCCCGGGCGGCAACAAGGATCGCGTCCTTCGTCTCGACGATGGCAAGGTCGTGGACACCGACGGTGGCGACCAGGCGGTCTGCAATGATCAGGTTCGCGGAGGAGTCGATCCCGATATGCTCGCCCCTGACGGCGTTCGCGTCCCCGTTCTTTTGCAGGGCAGCATAGAGCGCGTCGAAGTTCCCCACATCGTTCCAGTCGGCCTCAAGTGGCACGACCGCGGCCCGCCGGGTCTTCTCCATGATCCCGTAGTCGATGGAGAGGGAGGGGACGGCACGGTATGCCTCCTCGACGGGCTGTTCGAATGCCCGGACCACATCCGGCGCGCACACCTCGCACTCGGAGAGAAAGAGGTCGGCATCGAAACAGAACATGCCGGAGTTCCAGAGGTAGCCGTCGGCGACGTACCTCCCGGCGGTCGCAAGGTCGGGCTTCTCCACGAAGGCGTCCACGAGCGAGCCGTCCTGGAGAGGCTCGCCCGGGCGGATGTAGCCGTAACCGGTGTGGGGCGAGGTCGGCCGCACCCCGAAGACCACCAGGTAGTCTTTTGTGAGCCGCTCCGCCCGGCGGAAGGCCGAAAGAAACGGCCCGGTCGCGGTGATCAGGTGGTCTGAGGGCAGTACCGCAACCGTCTCCGGCCCGTCCCGGGTGACTTCCCGGACGCCGTAGTAGATCGCCGGCAGGGTGTTTCTGCCCACCGGCTCCACGAGGACCCGGCAGTCGCACCCGATCGCGGCAAGCTGGTCCCGGACCAGGAACCTGTGCTCCGTGTTGGTGACGACGGCGATATCCTGAGGGGAGGAGAAGAGGAGTGCCCTCTTTAGCGTCTTCTGGAAGAGCGATTCGTCGTCGACCAGCGGGATGAACTGTTTCGGGTAGTGTTCCCTTGAGAGCGGGAAGAGGCGGGTGCCGCTCCCGCCTGCAAGAATGAGCGTCTTCATGAGGTGACTCCGTGCCAGAGAGCACTCGATTGTAGTATTACTCTATTGCGGTATGATGGATAAAAGCGTAGGGTCTCCAGGGGGTCCGGGCGATGCCGCACGGGCCGCCGGGTACCGGCGGCGACCATCGGCCTGCCGGACCCGGGGAGAACGGTCCATATCGCACCGGGCGGTGTATCAACCCTCGCCACGGTAACTGGAGACGAAGCGTTCTTTGCAGGGTGAAGGCCGCCGCTCAAGCCCGGGTCATCGTCGAGTTCCCGGGGTAGAGCGCTCTCGCCTGCGGGTCAAGATCTTCTGCCACCGCAAACGCCGATTCTGCCTCCCGGTATTTTCCGATCCTGCTGAGCACCATGCCGTAGGTGACCCAGGCGAAGATGCACAACCGGTCGACCGCGAGCGCCTGTCTGCACGCGAGCACCGCTTCCTGGGGGCGGCCGAGCCGGACGAGGATCACTGCCCGGTTGTTCCAGGCATAGACGTCATCGTTGTCGCAGAGGAGGGCCGCACTGAACGCGGCCAGTGCCTCCTCATAGCGGCCCTGCCGTTCGAGCGCCACACCCTTGTTGTTCAGGGCTGCGGGGTCATGCAGGCCTTCCGCTGTCACGTCGTTGTACGCCCATGAAGCGTCTCTATCGTCACCCTTGCGGGGGACCTCCGGTGTAATTAATTGGGGCATACATTGGCACCTCGCACCCATACTGTGGAGCGACGATATATAGGTTCCTGCACCCGTCACGCCCGGAGCGGGGCGGACCGGGATTCGGCCGGCGGGGTGCCCGGGCGCCCGGCCGTCGATCGCGGGAGAACGGTTATAGGGAGCCTCTGTCCCGGAACCACGCCACGGTCTCGCGGAGCCCTTCATCGACCGTGTTGCGGGGAGAAAAGCCGAAGGCGTCCCTGGCCCGCGATATATCGGCAAGCGAATCACGCACATCCCCCGCTCTCGGAGGTCCGTAGAGCGGCCGGGCATGCATGCCGGTGATCCCACAGAGACAGGCAGCGAGCTCGTTGAGGCTGATCCGGCGGCCGCCGGCGATATTAAAGACCCCCCGGGCATCGCCCTCCATCGCCTGGATGTTCGCCCGCACCACGTCGGCGACGAAGATGAAGTCGCGGGTCTGCTCCCCGTCGCCGTAGATGATCGGCGGTTTCCCGGCGAGCAGGCGGGTGACGAACTTCGGGATCACCGCCGCATACTCGGAGTTCGGGTCCTGCCGGGGACCGAAGACGTTGAAGTAGCGCAGGAAGGCCGTCCTGATGCCGTAGAGGTCGGAAAAGACCTTCCCGTAGTACTCGCCCGCGAGCTTTGAGACCGCGTACGGGGAGAGCGGCGTCGGCGCCATCGTCTCGTGTTTGGGGAAGACCGGGTCGTCGCCGTAGATCGCCGAGGTGGAAGCCGCCACAACCGTCGGGACGCCGCATTCCTTTGCGGCCCAGAGGACGTTCACGGTTCCGCCCACGTTCACCGCGTTCGTCTCCAGGGGTTTTTCCACGGAACGGGGAACCGAGGCGATGGCCGCCTGGTGGAAGATGCCGTCAGCCCCGGCGCAGGCGTCGGTGAGCAGGTCAAGGTCGGTGACGCTCCCCTCGATGAACGTCACCCGGGGATGACCGATGAGGTGCTCGATATTCTCACGCCGCCCGGTGGTGAGGTTGTCGATGATCACGACGTCGTGGTCGCGTGCCAGCCGCTCTGCGAGATTGGACCCGATGAATCCCGCTCCGCCTGTGACGATGTAGCGCATACCGATACGGTAGGTGCTCCTGCGATTTGAGCGTTGCCGGAGGAGGACGAAGAGCAGGAGAACCATGGAAGAGGCGGCCACGTCCCACCGGACTTCCGGGTCCTGCGCATCAGCGCGAGAACTAACCTGGTGCAACGATTCTCAATTATCGGCACTCTCAACTTATTGATCTTGTTTCGCACTGTCCGGGAGTTTGCACCCCCGGGCACGGCTTTTCCCGGGTATCCCCCTGTACCGTCCCCCCCTCCAGGAGGGGGTTATCGGCAGATGGCAATCTGTAGGAATTGAGTCTGGACGCTGAAGACACGAGGCAGAGATCGGGGAGGGGGCGGGGGGGTGCCGGAGAGGAACTTTCGGGTGTCATTTTGTCCGGGGAGGGGGTTTCCCCCTCCCCGGTCCCCTCCCTCATTGGCGATAGCCACCACGGTCCACTGTCCGGGGATAGGCCCCCGGGAAGAACCGGATCCAGGCCAGCCCTCTCCGCCCTTCTCGGAAACCGGCGTGAGGGCCGCCCCGGGCACGGCTTCCCTCCGGGTATCCGCCATGACTGCCCTCGCCCCCCGGAGAGGGCGGGGGAGGAGCGCGCAGCGCGGGCGGGGTGGGGTTGCCAGAGAGGAACGTATGGGTACCCACCTGCGGCGAGGGGGAAACCCCCTCCCCGGCCCCCACCCCCCGTGGCGATACCCCCACGGCCCACTTCATGGGGAGATCCCGGGGTCGAACCAGGTCCAGGCTCGTACTCCCCTCCCCCCGGGAAACCAGCGCAAGGACCGCTCCCGGGGCACGGCTCATCCCCGGCTATACGCCCGGGCACTGTCCCCGCCCCTACCAGGGTGGGGGGATGGAGAGAGCGCTCTGGGGATGAGACGAAGGCCGGATATAATCTGTTCGTTTGGAATCGATGCACCAGCGAGTGGCGGTGCCGTCTCAAGCAGAGCGCAAAGGCCCATCGGGGCCGAACGTGACCCGGCCGGGGTGCATGCACCTACCGGCCAGGCCCGGATGCCAGCCCCCATACCAGAGGCTGTATGGTGCCAGGGGAGAGCCCCTGAGGAGCTCCCCTGGAACCGGGTCGAACGGATCTCGCGCCGGTTTCCAACCAGTATAGCATCATATGGTTTATCGGCTGCCGGTCACTCGCCCGTTTTCTTCCCGTTCGAGAGCGGGAAATACTGCCGGTAGACGTTTCTCCGCTCCTCGATGTCGGTATGCAGGTAAATCTCGGTCGTCTTGATGGAAGAGTGGCCCAGGTTCTCCTGCACGACGCGGAGGTTCTTTGAGCGCCGGTAGAGTTCGCTCGCGTATGAATGGCGGATCTTATGCGGCGTAATCCCGGGCGGGGCATACTGCCGGAAGAGGTGCTGGACGGTCCGCGGGGCGATGTGGTTGCCCTGCTGGCCCAAAAAGAGCGGGCCCTCGATCGTGTTGCCGACGAACCGCTCAATCTCATCGAGCGTCTCTTCGTCGACGAAGACCGTCCGGATCTTATCGCCCTTCCCCTTCACCCGGATCGTCTGCTCCTCGAAATCGATGTCCTCGACGTTTATTGCGCAGAGTTCGGAAACACGGACGCCGGTGGCGTATATGAGGCGGACGATCAACCGGTCCCGCCCCTCCGGGACCGTGTTAAGCAGGCGGATCACCTGGCTGTGCTTGAGGTATTTCAACTCCTGGTTCTTGATCCGTGGCCGCTCCACCCCGAGCATGGGGTTCGCGACCACGACTCCCTGCGTGTAGAGGTAGCGGTAGAACGAGGAGAGCGTCGATATCATCCGATGGAGGGTCTTGGGCTTATAGTCCCGCCCCTCCGAGAGGGCGGAGAAGAAATCGGTGACGAGGGCCGCAGAGACGTTGACGTCCGCGTCGAGGGGAGCGTCCTCGAACGCCGCCTCGTCGAACGAAATCCCGTCAGAGACCGAGTTCTGCCGGAACCAGGCGTACCGGGCGAAACGCTGGATGGTCTGTTCGTATTTTCTGATGGTCCGGGGCGAGTAGTTCCGCATCCGGAGGTAGTTGCTGAAGCGATCCAGCCATTCCGAGAAGGGGGTGTTTTCCATCGAATAATGAGTTGAATGACGAAGGATATCAAGATTGCGGTAAATCACTATTCCCCGCAATACGGATTCCGCCCGGGGAGCCCCTGTCCGACCCCGTCAGGAACGACCGGCCACGATCGCGGGAGATCTGCGAGGGAGGGGGTGCACCTCCCCCGGAGAGCA
>JAGVUK010000190.1 GCA_019136335.1 Methanomicrobiales archaeon | reverse complement strand
CGCCTCCATCACCGGCGCGATCGGGATGCACTCCACCCGGATGCCGAGGTTCTCCGCAAGTTCCCGGGCATCCTCGACGCTCTCCCGTGAGGTGTAGGGGGATGGGAGGAGCACGCCGAGGACGTTCTCCGGCCCGAGCGCCTCGACGGCGACCGCGGCCACAAGCGACGAGTCGATCCCGCCCGAGAGGCCGAGGAGGACCGACGTAAACCCGCACTTGCGGGCGTAGTCGCGGGTGCCGAGCACCAGCGCCCCCCAGATCTCAGGCTCCGGCGCCGGGTCGCCGGGCGCGATCGCCCCCGGGGCAGGGGAGAAGAGATCGACGGTCACGACGTCCTCCTCGAAGGCCGCACCGCGGGCGATCAGGGTCCCGCCGGCGCTGACGGCGAAGCTCCGGCCGTCAAAGACCAGGTCGTCGTTGCCGCCGACGAGGTTTGTCCGGGCGATCGCGGTCCTGAGGTCCTTTGCGGTGCGGGCGACCGCCGTCTCCAGCAGGCGGTGCCGCCCGGCGGCAAACGGCGACGCGGAGAGGTTTACGACCACCTCCGCGCCGGAAAGACCGTCACCCCCGCAGAAGACCGCCTCACCGATAGAGACCCCGATCGTCCTCCCGCCGAGGCAAAAGACCTGCGGGGTCCCTGGAAGAGCGGCCGGCCCGTCCCGGAGAGGTTCGGCGCGGCGAAACCGACGAGGACCGGCGGCGCGTCCCGGAGATCGGCGGCGAGATCGTCGAGGATGGCGAGGCTCCGCTCCACGAACCCTCTCTCGAGGAGCAGGTCCCGGGGCGGGCAACCGGGCAGGGAGAGCTCCGGGGTCACGACAAGGTCCGGCCGGTGACGGGCCGCCTCCTCGACGCCCGCCGCTATCCGGTCGGCGTTGCCGGCCAGATCGCCCGCGACCGCGTTCACCTGGAGGAGTGCGATCTTCATGGTTCTTCCCGGATCGTTTCGATCAGTAATGGCCGGATCGAGAGCATATGCCTTTGCATGGCCCCGTTCTCCCGGGCACGGGTGCGAAAAGGAGCCGCGGACACCGGGCACGGCGCTATGGCGATCAGATCCCTTTTAAAGGCCAGAGATCAAAGCGCCATACAGGGAACATGAGAGAGAGCACACCGCAGGACAGCACCCTCGCCCGGGGTTCCGGAGAGCCGTTTTCATCCCTTACCCGCCGCAGGGGGCGAGCAGCATGAGCGCCGGGAAGCGCCCGCCGGCAAGAGAGAGGACCCGGCTCCTCCTGCTTCTGGCATCGGTCGTCGTCACCTTCGCCGTAAACGCCGCCGGGCTTACCCGGCTCCTCCTGCTTCTGGCATCGGTCGTCGTCACCTTCGCCGTAAACGCCGCCGGGCTTCTTGCCGGCATCACCATCGTCCTCCCGCACCTCTTCTACCTGCCGATCGTGCTTGCCGCATACTGGTTCCCCCGCCGCGGGACCGTCTTCTCGCTCGCCCTCGCCCTCGGGTACCTGGCGATGACCCTCCCCGTTGCCGGGGGAGATACGGGGCTGATCGTCTCGGCGCTCTCGCGGGCGGTGGTCTTCGTCGCCATCGGCGCGGTCATATCGCTTCTCTCCCTGAGGCTGCGGGAGCAAGAGGAACGTTACCGGGGTGTCTTTGACAACTCGGAGGCAGGGACGTTCATCATTGCCCTGGCGGAGACCGTGCCCCGGATCGAGGAGGCCAACTACGTGGGCGCGACTCTCCTCGGCACCACGGCCGGCGCCCTGATCGGGGAGCCCATGAACCGGTTCTTCGCCGACCCCGGCACCTGGGGCGAGTTCCAGGCGGGGTTCCGGTCGGGTAAGGCGGTCTACGGATACGAAACAACCCTCCGCCGCACCGACGGGGCCGCCGTCCAGGTGCTCCTCTCGGCCGGCCGGCTCCCGGACGGGCGGGTCGTCCTCACGCTCGTCGACATCACCGCCCGAAAGAACGCCGAGGCCGCCCTCCGTGAGGCCAACACCAAACTGAACATGATGGGGCGCCTCACCCGCAACGACCTGATGGCGGCGGTATCGACGCTTCTTAAGCGGATCGCCGGCGGCGTTAAGGAGTTCGACGACCCGGCCGTCCGCCGGTATCTCGGCAGCCTCGAAGAGGACGCCCGGCTCGTGCAGCGCCGCGCGGAGATCACCCGCGACTACCAGGACCTCGGCCTCCGGCCGCCGGGCTGGCAACCCCTCCAGAAGATGATCCGGGAGGTGACATCGTGCCTGCTGCTCCCCGGGATATCGGTCCGCCCCTGGGTGGAACGGCTCGAGGTCTTCACCGACCCGATGCTCGACCGGGTCTTCTCGAACCTGATCGAGAACGCCGCCCGCCACGGGAAGAGCGTCTCGCAGGTCGTCATCACCTACCAGATCCGGGACGACGG
>JAGVUK010000301.1 GCA_019136335.1 Methanomicrobiales archaeon | reverse complement strand
TACGGGATCCGCTCCATCTCCCGCGTCCACGCGGAGGAGCCGTACACCTTCATCCTGGACGGGCAGGAGTTCCAGGTGGAATACCGGCCGGGGGAGTCCGATTCGAATATGTTCGGCGGGAACTCGAACTGGCGGGGTCCGATCTGGTTCCCGATGAACGTCCTGATCATCCGGAGCCTGCTCAACCTGTATGTGTTCTACGGGAACAGTTTCACCATCGAGTGCCCCACCGGTTCCGGCAGGTGGATGAACCTCTACGAGGTGAGCGAGGAGATCAAGAACCGGCTCGAACGGATCTTCCTCCGCGGCGAAGACGGCCGGCGCCCGGTCTTCGGGGCGGCGTCGAAGTTCCAGGAGGATCCGCACTGGCGCGACTACATCCTCTTCTACGAGTACTTCCACGGCGATGATGGCACAGGGCTGGGCGCGAGCCATCAAACCGGGTGGACCGGCGTCATCGCCCGGCTGATCCAGGCGTACGGGTATATGACGCCGGAGCGGCTCCTGGAACCGGAGGGGAGGCAGTTTGGCTACAGGAAACGTTCGACTCCTCTGAAGGCCGAGGAGGCTCCGCCCCCGGCCCCCGGGTGAGGCGATCCCGGGCCCCAACCCCCTGTTTTTCATCTGAACTGCAGTTTTTATACGAACTCGGTGCCACACGTCAGCAGTTATAAGAATCATATGAGGGAACCTTCATGCGACGAGGACGCCGCACGGGTCAGATCGTGGTCATACTGCTGGTCGGCGCCATCGCCGTCCTCTATGCCCTCGACCTGGCGGGGAACAGACCGGGAGTGACGGAGCTTGCACCTGCGGAGGTGCGGGAGTACCGGGGGGAGCAGCTCTCCTCGATTGCGGATTTTCGTGAGAACTCGATCCGTGGCCCGCAATACGTAAATGCAAGCACGTATACGCTCACCATCGACGGGCAGGTGGAGAACAGAAAGGAATACTCCTACGATGCGCTCATAGAAAGGTTCCCTCACTACCGCAAGGTCGTTACCCTCTACTGCGTAGAAGGCTGGGACGTCACTATCCTCTGGGAGGGGGTGCGGGTGAACGATCTCCTTTTGGAGGCGGGAGTGAAACCGGGGGCGAATACGGTCATCTTCTACGCGGAGGACGGCTACTCCTCCTCACTTCCCCTCACCTACATCGAGGATAGGGATATCCTGCTGGCCTATGCCATGAACGACGTCACCCTGCCGGCGGAGCGGGGCTTCCCCTTCCAGCTGGTGGCCGAGGATCGCTGGGGTTATAAGTGGGTGAAATGGGTGACCCGGATCGAGGTGTCCGATGATGAGAACTACCGCGGCTACTGGGAGAGCCGTGGGTATGCGAACAACGGGAGTATTGACCGATCCTTCTTCGATCAAGGATAGGGAGGGATGGGGATGGTGCGGTTCACCTACCGGAAACTGATCTCCTGGACCCTCCTCGCATTTACGCTCCTCTTCCTGATCAACGGCTTTGGGATCACGAAGCCATGGCTCGTGCGGTCCCTGACGTTCGGCCTTCTTGACAGGGCGCTTTCCCAGCAGATCCATTTTCATCTCTGGGGCCCGTTCCTGATCGTGCTGGTGCTGCACATCTCCTACTCCTCCGGGATCTTCAGGAGGTGATGCCCGTCGCGGTAATGCCTCCCCTGGGACCGGAGGAGCACGAACGAGGTGCTCCCGGGTATCGGAGGATATAAGACATTGGATGGAATACTCAAGAGTAACGATGCATCCCCTTGCCCAGATCCGGCAGAACCTCCGCACCATCCGGGAGCGCTACGGCGTGGCCCGCATCGGCATCTTCGGATCTGTTGCACGGAGCGAGGAGACGCCGGCAAGCGACATCGATATCCTGGTGGAGTTCCGGGAGGGGGAGGAGACCTTTGACCACTTTATGGATCTCAAGTTCTACCTCGAGGATCTCCTGGGACGAAAGACGGACCTCGTCATCGCCGACACCTTAAAACCCCGGATCCGGGATGCTGTTCTCGGTGAGGTCGTTTATGCCTAGGGACCTTCTGCTCTACTTAGAGGATATCCGCGACGCTGTCGCCTCCATCCGCTCCTATGTCGGGGACCGGACGTTTGAGGAGGTCGTAGGTGACCGCATGTGCCTCGACGCCGTCGTGCTCCGGTTCATCACTATCGGGGAGGCGACAAAGCAGATTCCCGCAAGCGCCACCGCCCGCCACCCGGAGATCGAGTGGCGGAAGATTGCCGGGCTCCGGGACATCAGCGTCCACTCCTATTATGCGGTGAAGCCGACGATCCTCTGGGAC
Source organism: Methanomicrobiales archaeon (assembly GCA_019136335.1). Taxonomy (GTDB): domain Archaea; phylum Halobacteriota; class Methanomicrobia; order Methanomicrobiales; family Methanoculleaceae; genus Methanoculleus. The sequence continues at coordinate 3,033 of JAGVUK010000301.1, read as the reverse complement.
ATCATCCGGACCAAACTCGGGCCCCTGGAGGACGCGGTAGAGGCGATGATCCTGGAAGAAGAGGCGAGGTAGGGCGGGTGCCTCCGTAGTCGCGTGCCGGGGTTGCGGCGGCACTGGCCATTGGCACAGAGGCGAGAAGGGATACGGGGGTAAGGTGGGAATCCGCGACACAACCTGATATGCCGGCCTTGGGATGTGTTGCAAAGGTGTTTGGACGGTGGAAATGTTTCAGAACAGTATGCTGCTATGGGGATTCGAACCCCAGTCGTCGGCGTGAAAGGCCGACATGATTGGCCCCTACACTATAGCAGCCCATGCGATGTGCCATACAACTTGGACGTGAGCGGATAAAAAAGTTGTGCCGGATGGAACCGGGCGGATTCAGTCCGTGGCCCGTCTCCCCCCGTTCCCCGGGGCAGCCGGCGCCGCCGCCGGCCGGTGGGTCCTCCCGGACCGGGAGCATGCCGGGGCCCTGTCTATCCGCCGGGGCGGCGGGGTTTTTGCTTCCCGAGCGCCGTGATGAGGTGCTCTGCGCCGGCAAACCCGAGCGTCCTCTGGCTGCCGTGCATCATGTCCAGGTGCTCGATCCCGAGCGATGCGGCGAGAGACTTCTCAAGCATGCCGCCGAAGACCAGGTCGATCCGGCAGGCCTTGAGCCTCTCGCGGATCTCTTCCTGCTCCGGCTCGATCAGGATCTCGCACTCCGGGCCGGCAAGGTCCTGCAGCCGTTTGAGGGTATCCGAGTCGAAGTCCACGACGATGAGAGACGGCGCAAGGCCGAGCTCCGCAAGGAAGAGGGTCATGGAGATCGCCCGCGTCGGCCCGCTGACGATCGCCACCCGCCGGCCGGCGAGGACCGCGCGGCAGGCCCCGGCGGTGCCGGGGCCCTCCTCCGCGTAGCGTGGAAGCCCGAGGGACGCGGCGACGCGGTCGAGAAACCGGACGGTGGCGGCGTCCCCGATGGGGATGTCGGCGATGATGAACGGGGTGCCGCAGATCCGCTCGAGCAACTCCGCGGCCGCCTTCCCCGCCGGTTCGCAGACGACGACGTTGAGCGCCGCAGAGCCCAGGCGTTCGAGGTCTTCGACCGTTGCGTCGGCGGTAAGCACCGCGTTGACCCGGACGCCGACGAGATCGAGGATGTGCACGAGCTCCCGCAGGTCCGGTCCGCCCCGGAGAAGGCCTATCAGGTTGACGGACCGCTCCGTGACCTCGCACGGCTCCCGGACGAACTCCTCGACGAGCCGGCAGAGGGTCTCGCTGTAGCCCGTCCGGAAATCGCCCTCAAACCCCCCGGCCTCGATCCCGACGACCCGTGCACCGGTCGAAGCAGCCTTCACCGCGGCGGCAATATCCTCGCCGATGACACTTGAGACGCAACAGGAGAGGACCGCGATGAGGTCGGGCCGCAGGTTCGCATCCAGTTCTTCGATCGCCTCTTTGAGTTTCTCTTCGGCGCCGAATATGACGTCGTGCTCGTCAAGGCACGTCGAGTAAATCTCGGACGGGCGATCGCCCCGCATCCCGAGGATGTAGTTGATATGGTAGACGCAGCCCTTCGGCCCGTGCACGAGCACCACGCACCGTTTGATGGTCGCGAGCGCCTTAATCGCACCGAAGAGTTTGCATGTCGCCCGGGGGATCTTCACTGCCCTGGTGGTCTTCATAAGATACCCTTCATCGGTTGGGTCCGACCCCGGCCTCACCGCATGGGGCAGGAAGCGGACATCCCGATCTTGCCCTGCATACTACTTATACATCTGCGAGGAGCCGCAGGATCGAAAAAGGATCGGAAAAAAGATGTCTGCCGGGAGACTCCCGTCCTCACCCGTAGACCGGCGACCCTTCCTTCTGGGTGACCGCCTTGAAGGCCGCCATCAGCTGCCGGGTGATGGGGCCGGGCTTGCCGTTCCCGATGACGCGCCCGTCGATCTCGCGGATCGGCGCGACCTCCGCCGCGGTCCCCGTGACGAAGACCTCGTCCGCCGCATAGAGGTCGTAGTAGCCCAGGTTCCGCTCAAGCAGGGTGATCCCCATCGACTGCGCGATCTCGAGCACGACGGCCCGCGTGATCCCGCGCAGGTTGTTCAAGGTCGGCGGGGTGATGATGGCGCCGTTCTTGACGACGAAGATGTTGTCCCCCGATCCCTCGGATATGTAACCGTGGGTGTCAAAGAAGATCGCCTCATCGACGCCCATGTGGTTCGCCTCGATCTTTGCGAGGATGTTGTTTAGGTAGTTGAGACTCTTGACGTTCGGCGGCATCGACTCCGCCGGGGTGCGCCTGACCGAGACGCAGATCGCCCGGAGGCCCTTCTCGTAGAGGTCGCCGTACATCGCGCCCCACGTGACGGCGACGACGATGACCGTCGGGGTCTTGCACTTCCGGGGATCGAGGCCGAGGTCGCCCTTGCCCCGGGTCACGATCGGGCGGATGTAGGCATCCTTTAAGTTGTTCCGCCGCAGCGTCTCCTTGATGGCCTCGGCCATCTCCTCTTTTGAGATCGGGACGGCAAGGTCGATCGTCTTTGCCGAGTCGTAGAGCCGTGCGAGATGCTCGTCAAGACGGAAGACCCTTCCGTTGTAGGCGCGGATCCCCTCGAAAACGCCGTCGCCGTAGAGGAGGCCGTGGTCGAAGACCGAGACCTTCGCCTCCTCCTCCGGGACGTATCTGCCGTCAAGATAAATGATCATGGAATTAGTGTGGTAGCGGTTCGTTAGTATGCTTTGCGTTTCATGCCGCCGGGCGCCCTGAGACGGCCGGGAACGCGGGTAGTGCCCTACGAAACAACTGGTCATCTGAGATCCCATCCTGATGTTCCCGCTTGCATGCAATCCGGGGCACGGCTTTCCCCTGGGTATCGCCATGACTGCCCCCGCCCCTTGAGGGGCGGGGGAGGAGCGCGAAGCGCGGGTGGGGTGGGGTTGATGACAGGCACGGATCTTTACGCGTTGGAGACAGGGGAGGGGAAGACCCCTCCCCGTCAGCCCCACCCCCATGGCGATAGCCACCCCGGTCCACAGCATGAGGCC
>JAGVUK010000241.1 GCA_019136335.1 Methanomicrobiales archaeon | reverse complement strand
CCGTCGTAGCGGTAGAGGGTGATCGACGACGGGTCGACGCTCGCGTTCTCGGCCCACGATCGGTTCACGGAGAAGGTGATCGTGGCGGAGACCTCCGCCACGGTCAGGTTTGTCGCGGTCAGGTTGAGGTAGCGGTACGCAACCCCCGGCACCTCCGGGACCTCAGCGGGGCGGGTCACAGGGGCGGCCGAGAGGGACGTGGCGAGCGAGGTATTCAGGGCTCTTATCTCGATCCGCGTTACCGGGGACTCAGTAAACTCCACCGTTCCATTCTCCCCCCGGTCGAGCAGAAGGGGGGCGGGGGTTTCCGTGACAGAGGACGAGACGGACGTCGGGCCACTGTCGCTGCCGCCGTCTCCGCCTCCGGTGTACCGGACGGCAACCGGGGTTGCGTCGATCGTTCCGTTCACCTGGTTTAAGGCGTCGTCCCAGACGCCGGTGATCGCTCCGTCTCCCGTGGACGGGGCCCGGACCCGGTAGGTGATCTCTTCGTCGCGGATTACCGAGAAGATGACGTGCTGCCCCGAAGACCAGGAAGGGAGGTGCCTGCATAGGTAAACCCCGGCGGCAGGGTCTCAACGATCCCACCGATCTCGAGATCGGTGATGTTCAGGGCGACCGTAAACTCCGTACCGGAGTACGGCGTCGTGACGAGGCTCCGCGTCACCCCCGCGGCGGCGGGTGCCGCCAGTACTGCGAGTATTATGGTCGCAACGAGAAGGATCTTAATCGTAGCAGATTCCTCTAAATTTGTCATACTAAATACACGATAGAATCTCGATACATATAACTGTAACCATTCTCCCTCCACCGAAGGGCCTTTTTATCGGAATGCCAGAATAATAAGTTAGTTCCCGGAAATCCCCCTCTTACCGGGACAAACCTGCGGGCGGCACACCATAGAGCGATTCCCTGCTCTTCTGGCAACCATTAGAGACCTCGGGCAGGCCGTAGCGGAACCAGAGCGCCGCGGACGCCTGGCGGAGGGCGGCCCGGATTGCCGGGCGTGAAACGCGCCCGAACCAGGGCCGCACCCCTCCCTGAAGCACCGTTTGAGGGCCCCCCTCATCGGTCCAGACTCCCGCGCCCCGCACCAATGCGGTGGCGTCGATCAGCGGTCTCGCGGTTGCCGCCTGCACCGCCATGCGGTCGGGGCTCACGGGAGTGAACGCGGACCCTTCTCGGGCCCGCCGGCGTAGCAGCGAACCAGGGCCAAAGATAGCCCTCAGTGCTCCTTTTGGAGCAGCCTCCAGTGATACGCCCAGACGATGAGCCCCACCACGACCTGCGCCACGCTCCCGGGGAGAGCGGGGTAGTACTGCGGTACCGGGTAGGGCTGGGGCGCCGGGTAGACGAAGACCTCGATTGCGACCGCGATGAGGTTCACGCTACCTATGATCGCGACGATGAGCGCGACAAACGAGACGGCGTAGAGGTAGCCCCTCCACGCGGTGAGGCCCTCCGTCGCCACACCTACCTCCTCCGTCCCGCACACACCGCAGCCCCGGCGCCGAGGAGCGCGACGGCGGCGAGCGCGGCCGCAAACCCGGGCGCCTGCGTCGGGACCGGCGCACCGCGCCCTTCCCGGAGTCGAGGACCGCGCCGTTGGCGAGGATCACCTGCGGCGGCGGGGCCAGGGTGACGCGCCCGGTGCTGGTCGCAAATGCGGCCCCGCCCTCGATGAGTTTGATGCCGATCTCGTAGTCATAGCCGTTCGGCACCGTGACACGCACCTGCTTTGTGGCCGCACTCCCCCCGGCGACCGTCCCGAGCGACCGGGACTCGCGGACGGCCGTGATCCCGGTCTGGAGGTTGACGGCCCGGACCTCCATCGCGAGGTCCCCGGATGAGACGCTGCCGCCGTTCGTGATATCGGTGACGATATCGAGCGTTATCGGGTCGGCGTCGATCTCCGGGGTCATGACGTCGATCGCGGTGACGGTGAGGAGCGAGTAGGCCAGTCTCCTCCCGGCCGTCGTCCTGTCGGGGAGGAAGACGTTCACCGAACCCGACTCCCGCATGCGCCCGTCCTGCCACACCGTCACCCAGATATCGTAACGCCTGCCGTTCTCGAGCGCGAGCGTGACCTCGGCCTTCTCCGTCCTGCCGCTTGTGAGGTTGCCGATCGGGAGAACCTTCTGTGCGACGACGATATCGGTCCCGGCCTCCTTCGCGCTGATCTGCAGGTCGATGCTGCCGACGTCGGCGTACACCGCGTCGAGGTAGGGGACCACCACGACGGTGGTGACGTTTGACGGCGGCTGCCCGTCCGGGATGCTGATATCCACGCTCCGGATCGTCACGTAGCCTGCCGGGGGCCGCGGCGACGTGCACCCTGCCGCGAGCACCAGGGACAGGAGCACGACGACCGCTGCTGCACCGAGTAACCTTCTCATACTGCACCGGGAGAACCTTCTGAGCACCAGGAGAAAAGGTTTCCGGATAACGGCTCCTCCTGGCGGGCCGCCGAGAGAGAAGGCGGGCGGGGGCCGTAATTATCACGGTGGTGGGCCCGCTGCCCGGAGATGCGCCGGGAACGGAGCGGCCCCGGTTACCCTGTGGTCGCCTCGAGGCCGCAGGGGCCCCGGAACCATAGGTTCGATAATTTTCGTAGTTTACCATTGCTTTATCCCCGTTTACGCCCATTCTGTTGCGTGGAACGCCAGA
>JAGVUK010000029.1 GCA_019136335.1 Methanomicrobiales archaeon | reverse complement strand
GGGGAACGTCACCGCCGGGGAGACGGTGACCATCAGCGGGACGACGAACATCGCGCCCGGCAACCGCCTGGCCGTCACGGTGGCGCCGGTCGGGTTCGGGCCGGCGAACAAGTCCGCGACGGCCGGAGCGGCGGTGACGTCGGGAACGGCCGTCGTAGAGGCGGGGAACGCCACCGCGAACACGTGGTCGTTTGCAGCGAACACGGCCGGGTTTGAGCCGGGTGAGTACAGCGTGGCCGTGGAGTGGGTCGAGGGCGACGCCTCGGCAAGCACCACCTTCACGGTCACGGCCGCCGCGGCCGCCACACCGTCGCCGGCGGTGACGAGCCCGGCCGCCACCGGTACCGCACCGCCGACGACGAGCCCCACCCCGACCGCGGCGGGACCTGCTCTCCCGGTGGCGGCGGCCCTCGCGGCCGGTGTGGCTGGATGGCTGGCGCGGCGGCGGTAGGGGCCCGGAAGACTCTTTTTTCCGCACCCTACCGCCGGTCCACGACCCGTTTCGGCCTGCCGGGCGCCCGATGGAGTTCGAGGCCTCCCGGCGGCGTGATGTTGCAGAGGATACGGAGTGTTCCGTCCTCGTAGGGCGCAAAAAGCCCCGGGGCAGACCTGAAAAGGGCGGCGAGAAATGTCTCCTCGACCTCGCCCGGGTCGACCCGGGCGGGGTCGGGACACTCCATGCTCACCCGGAGGATGGTCTCCCCTGCCTCGTCGCCGCCGTAGATGAACGCCTCGTACTCCCCGTTCAGGTAGGCCATGTTCCGGGGCGCAAAGACCGCCGCCTCCACGTCCACCCGGGTGAGCAGGGCCTCCCCGATCCGGAACGTCTCCGCCTCGCGCCGGGGGTAGTCGATCCGCATATGCGTCCGCCCGCACTCGCACCGCTCCCGGGAGACGATCGAACAGGTGTCCTCCGTATCGTAATTGATGAGAAGCGTCCCCGCTCTCCCGCCGGGCGCAAGAAGGGTCGTATAGACCAGCCGGCCGGTCTCACCGTCCCGGACGAACCGCTCCATCCGGGGGTTGTAGAGATCAAAGTGGACCAGGTCCTCGGGGACGTGGAGCCCCGCCTGGCGGGTGCACTCGCCGCACATCGTTCCCTCGGTGCTCCCGTAGGTGTTATAGACCGGGCAGCCCCAGACCTCCTCCAGGTAACGCCGGGACTCCGGGGCGAAGCTCTCGCCGCCGACGACGAGGCGCGCGACGCCGGCCTCCCGCGGCGGGATCCCTTCCGCCTCCATCCGGCGGGCGAGCCGGAGGAGTTTGAAGACGCTCCCGATCACGGCCGTCGGGCGGTAGTGCGCCATCACCCGGACCGGGAAGGTGCATTTCCCCTCCGGGATGACCGTCACCCCGATATCCCGGGCGGCAAGCGTCATGGTGTTTGCGCCGACGTTCATCCCGTAGGAGGTGCAGACCACCACCCGGTCGCCGGGCAAAAACCCCTGCGAGACGAAGAGCCGGGCGTACTTCCCGGCATACCGCTCCCAGTCCTCCCAGGTGAGGAAGAAACTCTTCGGGACCCCGCTCGTCCCGGAGGTCTCGTTGACCGTGAAGACCGCTTCCCAGGGGACGCTCTTGAAGCAGAACTCGGTGGTGTGCGGGGGCTGGTAACGCCGGATCGTCGCCCCGGAGATGATAGGGAGGTCGCGGAGGTCCTCGTGCTCCCGGATCGCTTCCGGGCGGATGTTGTGCCGCTCAAACCACCGGCGATAGAAGGGAGAGTGCTCCTCTGCGTACCGGACGGTGGAGCGGACCCGTTCGTCGATGAGCGTGTCGAGGTCCGGGCGGGCAAGCGTCTCCACCGCCGGATGGTAGTATCGGTCGTCAGCCATCCACCCGGGATAGACCCCGGGGATAAAATAGGTGTCGGGGGTCAGAGCGCCCAGGCGGGGAGGGCGGTGGAGATCCCGAGCGCCCAGAGGACGACCGTGAAGAGGAAGAAGGTCCAGACAGCGACACCGATGAGGTTGAGTCCCCACCCGGACCGGAGAAGGTCGCTTGCGGTGACGTAACCGCTCCCGTAGGCGACGGCGTTCGGGGGGGTGGCGACCGGGAGCATGAACGCCATCGAGGCGCAGACCGCCGCGGTCATCATCAGGATGATCGGGTTGATGCTCATGCTGATGGCCGTGGCCGCCATGATCGGCATCAGGACGGCGGCCATGGCGGTGTTCGAGGTGATCTCGGTCGCAAACGAGACCGCGAGCGCCACCACGAGGACAAGGAGGATGATCGGGAGACCGTGGATGAGGGTGAGGGACTCGACGATCGTCGCGGCAAGCCCGCTCTGGATGAACCCGTTCGAGAGGGCGATGCCGCCGCCGAAGAGGAGGAGGATGCCCCAGGGGATCTTCACCGCCCACTCCCAGTCCATGGTGAAGATGCCCTCCTTCCGGTCGACCGGGAGGACGAAGAGGAGGAGCGCACCGAAGATCGCGATGGTGGAGTCTTTGATGCCCGGGAAGAGCATATCAAGGCCCGGGATGACGATGCCGCCGATCACCTTGGTCTGCGCAAATATCCAGGCAAAAGCGGTCAGGGTGAAGACAAAGAGCGTCCACCGCTCCCCCGGTGATATGGACCCGAGTTTCGCGAGTTCTTCCTGGATGATCCCCCGGGCGCTCGGGAGGGTTGGCACCATCCGGCGGTAGGGGACGAACGTGAGCCAGAGCCAGGCAAGAAAGAGGAATACGGCTGCGAACGGGACGCCGAACTTCATCCAGGTGAAGAAGTCGATGGTGGGTGCGGCAGGGAAGATCGTCGCGAGCTGGGTGATGAAGATCCCGTTCGGAGGCGTCCCGATGATCGTGGCGATGCCCCCGATGCTCGCGGCGTAGGGGATGGATATGATCAGGCACCGGGCGAGCGCCTGATCTCCTCCTTCGAGGTTCTCAAGCGCCCGGTCGGTCCCGGGGATGAGCGTCAGGATGATCGCGACCGCGATCGGGATCATCATCATTGCGGTGGCGGTGTTCGAGATCCACATCGAGAGGAACGCGGTGGCGACCATGAACCCGAGCACCAGGCGCCGGGGGCTCGTCCCCACAACCCGGATGATGTGCAGGGCAATCCGCCGGTGCAGGTTCCACCGCTGCATCGACATGGCGATGATGAACCCGCCAAGGAAAAGGAAGATCACCTCGTTCCCGTAAGACTCCGCCACCTTCACCGGGGAGAGGACTCCGAGTGCCGGGAAGAGGACCAGCGGGAGCAGGGCGGTCGCCTCCAGGGGGATGACACCCGTGACCCAGAAGAGGACCATGAGGACGGTCACCGCCGCGACCGACTGCGCCTCAGGTGCAAGAACGGCGGGATCAACGGGGATCGCCAGGACCGCGAAGAAAATAAGGATTGATAGAACGATGAAGGCGACCTTTTTCATCCTAAAACCTGGGAGAAAGAATTATTTAAGCGTGCGGAATTGAAATCGCGCCGGACTGGAATGACGGGAGCCAGAACGGGCCGCCTCGCCCCGGCAGGCGCCGCCGGGCCGGTCCCACCGCGCACCTGCACATCCGGGGCGGGCGGGCCCGGCCCGCACCAACCTATATCTACAGAATCAGCACACGGGATACCATGGCACCAGAATGGATCCGCAGGCGCGGCCTCCCGCTCGTCCTTCTCGCCGTCTGCGTCCTTGCTCTCTCTGTGGGGCAGGCAGGGGCCCGCGGCCCGACGATCAGCGACATCCAGCCCTACGACACGATCTTCGTCTACGAAGAGGGGCTCAACCTCACGCAGCTTCGCAACGCAACCACGGATAACCCTGTTGTGGCGCTCCGGAGGTACCAGGACGACAACCCCACTAAATCGCTCACGAAGAGTATCCCGGTCGCCGACGACACCGACTTCGAGGTGCAGGACCTCCTCGTCGGCGGGGAGTATGGAACCTACTTCGCCTTCAACCCCGCCGACGGGGAGACGGCGCTCGTGATGATCCGCGAACCGAGGGTCTTCCTTGACGTTGTGCTCGCAAACCCCTACCACAACGAGCCGCTGGCCGGGCTCTCCGTCTCCGAGAACACCCGGATAGCGTTCCGGGTAGCCTCCCCCGACGTCGGGGCCTTCTACCAGGCGGGCGGCGTCTACCCGGCGACGATCGACATCGTGCTCACCCACCCGGGCGGCGCGGAGAGCACCGTCATCAGCGGGCTTAACTTCGCCGGACTGAACGTCAGTTCGACCCGGTTCTACACCGACGATCCCGGCAGGCCCGGGGCGATCCCGCTCTCGGGCCTCCGCGAGCAGGGGACCTACACCGCCCGGGCCGTATGGAGGATGCCGGAAGGCTTCGATGCGTACGCCCCCGACTCGGAGCCGGTGACGTTCACGGTCGGGAACCGGGTCGGTGTCGAGACCGGGACGCCGACCCCTGCCGCGACCGCGACGGCCACGCCGACGGTAACCGCCGTACCGGCGACCGCAACGCCGACGACGGCCCCGCCCACGACCCCGCCGGCGGCGACGGAGACGGCCACGCCGGTACCGACCGCGACGACGGCGCCGGCAACCCCCACGCCGACCGCAGCGCCGCTCCCGGTTGCGGTTGCCGTCGGGGCACTGGCCATCGCCCTTGTCATCAGCAGGCGCCGGTAGAGGAAGGTCAGCAGAACCGGCAGCCGCAGCCGCCGGCCGCATCCCGGATGCTCTGGAGGGCCGCGGCCGCCCATTTCACGACGCCCACATCATCGTCATCGAGCGCCGCGATGAGCGCCGGGACCGCCCCCGGGTCCCCCAGGACCCCGAGGGTGTAGGCCGCCCACATCCTGAGACGGGGATCGGGGTCGCCGAGCGCCGAAAGAAGCGCCGGGAGGGCGGCCGGGCCGAGCGCGGCGAGGGCCTCCGCCGCCGCCATCCGGTCGGCGCTCCCGCCGTCGCGGAGGATCCGGATCAGGCCTTCCGTCACGGCGACTCCCTCCTCTCAGCCTCAGTCCCGGCGAGGATCTCGTCGAGGCCCGCGTAGATCGGGAAGACCTCGTGGACGCCCGCGAGCAGGAAGACCCGGTAGACGTCGGGCCCAGGCGAGCAGAGCGCCATCTCCCCGTCCGTCCGCCGCAGGTCGCGGAGTCTCGCGAGGAGCACCCGAAGGCCGCTGCTGCTGATGTAGGCCGCCTTCTCCAGGTTCACGAGCACCCGCCGGCCGCCCCGGGCCAGCACCCCGGATATCGCCGTATCCAGGCGTTCTGCCGATTCCGCATCGATCCTGCCGTCGACCGATACGATTGCCGTATCGCCGCGTTCGCTGACCGTCACGTCCATAGTCTTCTCTCGGCGCGGGAGGGGAAAAACCGCTCGTCTTATGTCGGAGTGGAAGAGGGAGTAGCACAGGATCGTGCGAGGCCTTGATGGGGAGTTGCACGCCAGTCTCATCTTCGCGGCAATGCGAGTGGTAACCTGTAGCGGCCGGTAATGCGGCCTCACGCGAAGGGAGGAGAGAGGTGGTCCGGGCCGGGGCAACCGGGGTTCCCCCGGCTCCGGCCCGTGGAGAGGCTCAGTGGTTCTGCCGGTAGTAGTCCCAGGCGTCGACTACGGTGCCGTTTGCAAAGATGCAG
>JAGVUK010000311.1 GCA_019136335.1 Methanomicrobiales archaeon | reverse complement strand
GATCATCCACTTCGGCCCGAACGAGAGGGTCGCAGGGTTCTCCATGACCCAGCTCATCGAGACATCGCTGGTCTCGGGGCACTTCGCAAACGAGACCAACGCCGCCTACCTTGATATCTTCAGCTGCAAGGAATACGAACCCTCGAAGGCGGCGGAGTTCTGCAGGACCTTTTTTGGAGCAGAAACAGCAACCTACCAGGTACTGTTCAGGGACTGAATACGAACACGGCACCCGGCATACCCTCTAACGATACTCTATGACGGCAGAGAGCCACTGCCATCTCCCGCCGGCGTAGACCCGGGACTGGGGCCGGAAGGCCCCCATCCTCGATTTTCACGTTTTTCCGGAGTATTCACCCGCGATCTCCGGGTCGAGAGGACCGACCGCATGGTTCCGGCAGGAAACCCCGGTGTGCCATAGCGATGAGCCTCGCGCGAAGACACGGTGGTTTGCGGAGTCAGGCAATATGGGTGTTGACGACATCTCTTTGCGATCCGACAGTGTATGGGGCGGCGAGACGGTCTGGTGAGAAGGAGAGACCAGCGGTTGCCGGGTACCGGTCAGGCGGGCGCCTACCGGGCTCGCAGCCCTGCGTTTGCCGGCAGCTGGCCCTTCGCGTGCGCCGTCCGTTCGGGCGACTGAAAAAAGAGAGTTTCAGGGGGACTCGTAGGGGTTCCGGAGACCCTTCGGGGTTCCGTCCGCCTTGAGGCCCACGGTCTTACGTGCATCCACGTTCTTCTGGTTCTTCGTGATCTTCTCGGTGGCGAGCTTCCTCACGAGGTCGAGGCCCGGCTTGACCTGGTCCATCGGCTTCGTCTCGAAGCAGCCTGCCTTGATGGCACCGTCCCAGACGGCGTTACCCTTGGTGCTCCGCACAAAGACCGTGCTCCAGCCGTCGGGGCTGCCCACGGAACCGCTGGAGATGTCGGCGAGGTTCGCGACGTAGTCCAGGCAGACGTGGCAGCCGGGCTGCACGTACTTGTGGATCAGCTTCAGGGGCATCTGGCTGACGGCACCGCGCTCGGTGTAGACCGTGAACTTGCCCTTGCCGATATCCATCTTCTTGACGGACTCCATCTTCTGGTTGCAGTGGTCCTCGACCATGGCCTCGAGCGCCTGGTAGGAGAGGTTCTCCATGCAGTAGATCCCGAGCGCAAGAGCGATCTTGTCGTCGACGTCGCGCATGCCGATCGGGTAGAGCTGCGCCTTCCGGACTGCCTGGATCTGGCAGGGCGTACCGACGATACCGACCCTGTCCAGGCCGTAGCTGCGGGTCGCCTCCTTGATCAGGTAGAGGTTCGGGCTGATGGTGTAGCGCGTTCCGGCAGCGGCCAGGAGCTCCGCCTTCGTGGTCGCGACCATGGGCTCGGGCTTCCAGGGCTCGTTGCTCGGGCCTGCGACGATGGCACCGTCGATGATGCCTTCTTCGAGCGCATAGGCAAAGAGCGTCGTGATGATACCGCCGTCCTGGGCCTTCTTCAGGATATCCTTATCCGTCGAGCGTGCCGAGATCGCGGACTTGTAGTTACCGAGTACGTCCATCTTTCTCACCTCACTGCATGGCTCCCTTGATGGCATCCATGATGCCCTCGTAGTTGTTCATGACGTCGAAGTTGAACCAGCTCCGCGGGCACTGCGAGTAGCAGGCGCCGCACTTGATGCAGAGGTCGCGGTTCACGTTCGGCCTGCCGTACTCCATCGTGACGGCGCGGACCGGGCAGGTTCCGGCACAGGTTCCGCACCCCATGCAGAGCCCCTGGTTGATGACGTCATACATCAGGTCGCAGCCGCAGGCCTCGTTGCCGCGCTGTGCAAGCTGCATCAGCGGGGTCAGGTAGGCGGTCGCGAGGTTCTTCTGCTCGTCGTTGCCCCGGAGCAGCAGGTAGGCCATGACGGCGACGTTCCTGACTTCCTGGGGGCACGGGGGACACGACGGGATGTAGAGGTCGACGTCGACGACCTCACTGATGGGCACAAACGCCTCCTGACCGGGCTGGTTCCACTGACCGCCCCGGCAGAACCGGGTGATGTTGCCGTAGGCCGCGCAGGCGCCGTAAGCGACGAGCACCTTCGACTTCGCCCTTGCTTCTTTCAGTTCTTCTACCGAGAGTTTGTCGTCAAGACAGCACGACCCCTCGACCAGGCACACGTCCATCTCGGGGACGTGGCGCACATCGACCAGGGTCAGTGCGTAGACCAGGTCCGCATAATCATCGAGCAGCTTGAAGAGACCCTCGTAGTTATCCGCAAGCGTCACGAGGCATCCCGTACATCCGCTCAGGTGTAATTCACCTATCGTAATCTTCTCTGCCACAGGCTTTTCCTCCTTTTGTACAACTTCCACCTTTTTTTCTACAATCACATCAGTGGGTTTTACCGCGGGTTTCGCCTGCGGCTTGCTTGCGGCAGGCTTCATCTCCGGTTTTACCTCGGGCTTCGCCTCAGGTTTCGTCTGCGGCCTACCCGTTGCAGGTTTCGCCTCAGGCTCTGTCGGCTGACTCGCGGCCGGCTTCGCCTCAGGCTTGCTCTCCGGGATTTTCTCCGGGCGACGCCCAAAGATGCGTTCCTTGATGGTTGATAGCAGCCCCATATTCTACCCCAATTTCCTCCAGTACGATCCGCACCGTCTTGGGAATGGCCCCTTCAACCTCCTCAGTGAGCCCCAGTTCAAACTCATGGCTCGCGACACGCTTCGGCTGGCACCCGATGATCGTGATATCGATGACGTCTTTTAATCGCTGCAGCGGCTCGGAGAGGTCCCACGAATGGGCATCCCGGTAAGCGCCCGGCGGCAGGTCTTCGGGCCGGAGTTTCACCAGATCACCGGGTTTTCCGCCGAAATCGGCGATATCAATGATGATCAGCTTCTTCACCGGCACCTGTGCATCCTCCATCAACGTAAAGAGGAAGTGAGGGGCGCCAAGGCCGGCATCGATGACCTTGACGTTGTCGGGCAGTTGTAACTTCTGAAGTTCCTCCACGACTGCAGGGCCGAATCCGTCGTCCCCGAAGAGGGGGTTGCCGCACCCTGCGATCACGATCTCACGGAATAGCATGCGTGTACGCTCACTGAATGAGTTTCTGGGCCACTAACCTCTTGTCTTCGTCGATCACCAGCATGTGCGTCGCACAGGAGACGCAGGGGTCGTATCCGCGCATGACGACTTCCGCGAGCCGCCAGGGTGCGCCCTCAAGCGCACGGCTGCAGGTGGGGAAGTTCCAGGTGGTCGGGACGAGCATCGAGAAGTACTGCACCCTGCCGTCCTTGACCCGGGCCAGGTGGACGTCGGTTCCACGAGGAGCCTCATTCGCGGCCCATCCGAGGGACCCATCGCCCTGCGGGATGGTCTCCGCGACCACCGCTCCGGAGGTGTCGAGCGCGTCGAGCGCATCGATGATGCCGTAGGCGGTCTCGGGGAACTCCATCTGGCGTGCAACCTGCAGGCCGATAGTGCCCTTCTCGTCGTAGTTCTTGAAGATGGCCTGGCGTGCGCGCGGCCCGACCTCGATCGGCTGGCCGTCGTAGAGCGGGACGCCGGTGCAGGCCTCCATCTGGGGCCAGGCTTTTGTGCCTACGGGGGTGGTGCCGCCGATCGGGTAGTTCGGGTCGGCCTCGCTGATCTCCACCTCACCCATATACCAGTCCCAGGGCCGGACCTCGGTGAACCGCTCGGGGAACCAGGTGGGGTTCTCGTCGAGGCTGGAACTGCCGTAGACCGGCGCGGTGGCCATGTAGCCCTGGTTGTGGTAGCCGAGGTCCTTCGGGATCGGGACCTGAACGCCGCCGACTTCGGCCCAGTCGCGCCTCTGGTAGTTCCGGAAGACCGCGATCATGAACTCCATCTGCTGCTGCGTGAGAACCCGGGCCTCCTTCGCGAGGTCGTAGATCTTTGCTTTCGCGCGCGGGCTGATGTTCCTGTACATACCGCCGACGCGGGGGTTGCTCGGGTGGATGGCCTCTCCGCCGACAGTCTCGCCGATCGTCTGAGCGATCTCACGGATCCGCTGGATCCGGAGGGCAACGCTCCTGACCGGTTCTTCCTTCGTGAACGGGTTGATCTTCGTGTCGGTCCCGGGTATGTACATGTCCGGGAGGGAGAGGATGTTATGCAGGGCGTGGCTGTGCATCCTGTTGGCACACTGCAGGATGTAGCGCAGAAGTTTTGCATCCTCGGGGATCTCGCACCCGATGGACGCTTCCATCGCCTCGACAGCTGCCAGGGTGTGTGCAATAGGGCAGATACCGCAGACGCGCGATGCAATCTTTGGAACCTGCTCCATCGTCTTGCCGATGGCGAGCTTCTCGACTCCCCTCACCGGGGTAATGCTGAGCCAGTCTCCACGCTCGACGATGCCGTCATCGTTGACCTTCAGAACGAGCTTCGAGTGGCCTTCGTGTCTCGTTGTTGGGGAAATCTCTACAACTTTCGACAAATATATCGCCTCATTCCGATATTATGGTGTTCTGAACACGGTACCTGTGTTACCACACAATTGTGTACTGGAAACGTACGTGGGTACGTCAAAAGGGAATATGAAGGAAACAGAGTTTATAACTTTCGTTTCGGTACATTTTCAAATATTACGGATTTAAGTTCCTGTAATATTTATTAGTAAAATAGGTTAACTTATTATAAAAATATATGAATAATATTAACCTTATAATGCCCCCTCATCCATCTCCGCGACGAGTTCGGCTATTGTCGCCTTCCGCTCCGCGTATGCGTTGTGCTGGTGGATGCTCTCCTCATTCGTCTGTTTTATGGTAACCACGGAATCTCCGGGGAGATCGCGGAACTGCGCGATCACCTTGCGGGCCATCTCGCGGACACAGTCTTCAACGAACCGGGGGTTTTTGTGGGCTTCCATCACCACGTAACTCTCGTCGCCCCGCTTGAGGAGTTCGTAGATGCGCGCACTCATGGAATCCTTCAGGATCTTGATGATCTTCTCGAGGCTGACGTGCTGGTCGTCGTCGGTCTCGATACAGAGGAACCCCCGCCCGCGCTGGTTGTGCGTGGCCATCGGCACCTCCTCGAAGAACGCATCGATCTTATCCTCCGCCACGCCCAGGTTCTCAAGGACGTGCAGGGCATGATCCTTCATGATGTTCTGGGCGCAGGGGCAGGCGGTCATTCCGGTCACTTCGGCCCCGATGCTCTTTCTGATGATCGGGCTCCCGTCGTTCCTCTGGGCTATCGCGCTCGCGTGAACGTTCACCACCTCGTGGCAGCTCGTCTCGCTGATCGGCGTCTCCCGCCGGACCATGAACTGGCTCTGCATCCGGACTTCGGTCCGCTCCGCGTACTCGTGCCGGTCGAGGAGCTTCCTCGCCACCACGCTGCAGAGTTCCTCGATCACCTTCACCTCCCCGTCGATGGCCTGCTGGAGCACATCGTCGATCACCTCGAAGTTCCGGGAGAGGTTGGCACCTTTGAGACTTCCCGGCAGGTCGACGAAGACGTCGAAGTTGGAGATGAAGATGACCGGCCGCTTGCCGGGTCGGGCGACTTCAACGAGTTTTTGAACGTTCTTCACACCCACCCTGGTCAGGTTGATACGGACCTCCGGCAGGCTGGACTGGACATCTGGCAGT
>JAGVUK010000226.1 GCA_019136335.1 Methanomicrobiales archaeon | reverse complement strand
AGTTTCTTCCCTAGTTTCTTCCCTAGTTTCTTCCCTAGTTTCTTCCCTAGTTTCTTCCCTAGTTTCTTCCCTAGTTTCTTCCCTAGTTTCTTCCCTAGTTTCTTCCCTAGTTTCCCCCGAAGGTTCCTCCCCACTCTGGACCCGCCGGATGATCGTCCGGAACTCGCCGCTCGCGGTGAACTCGGGCTCCGGGAGACCGGCCTCGATGCAGCGCCGGATCATGTCCCGTGTTCCCGTGCCCATCCGTTCGATGTAGCCGGCGAGGTACATCGGTTCGGCAAGGAGCGGGTTTGCCGGCACCGAGGCGTGAGCCCGCCGGAGTTTTTCGAGGGTCAGGGACGGCGGGAGCGTGCCCGGGTTCCAGACCTCCAGGCGGTCGGCAAAGAGCATCACCTGGACGCTGCCGTTACTGGTGTAGTCGCGGTGGGCGACGGCGTTGACGATCGCCTCCGTGACCACCTCTTTTGGGATCTCGTAGCGCACCGGTGCCTGCGGGCCGTCCTTGCGGGTGCCGACCGAGAGGGCGATCTTGCTCAAGACGAAGTCCACCGCCGCATCCACGAGCTCGAAGACCGTGCCCTTGTAGACCTGGTAGGATGGTATCGGCTTTGCCACCTCGGTGCCGTGGAAGTGGGCGCACTTGATCTCGGAGGAGATCAGGAACCGCTGTGGCCGCTTCCCGAAGAGGAGGACCGCCGCGTTCGTCAACTGCCCGCCGTCGATCAGGTTCAGGTGTTCGAGCAGTTCGGTGGGAGATGCGTCGGGGGCGAGGGGGAACCGGCGGGTCGCCCTGGCCGTGCGGATGAACCACGCCATCCGCTCCGGGTCCAGGTCTTCGAGCGTTGCTTTTGTGCACGGAGCAGCATCGAACGGCCCGAAACGGATGAGCTGCTTCTCTGCAAGGTAATCGACGAGCGCCGCATACAGCCCGGCAACCAGTTCTGCGGGGGAGTTGAACCGTTTCCGGATCAGCCCGGCCTCGGCCCTACCGATGAGAGAGCGCATCTTCGGGTGTCGGGCGTTGTCGTCCGTGCCCTTTACGTAGATGAGCCGATACTTGCCTTCGGCGGTGGCGAGGTCGAACTCCCGCTCGGTCGGCGAGAGCCCCTCTGCATTCTCGGAGCCGTAATTGTTCCCGAACAGCCCGACATAGATGTCGCAGCGCCGGACCTCGTCGAGGTATATGTCGTCGGTGCAGTGGTCGGCAGCAGAGATATCCTCGAAGAAGAAGACCTCGAAGCACCGCCGCATCAGCGCATCGCCCCGCAGGTAGTCCCGGAGGGCTGCCCGCTCCTCTGCAAACTCCTTCTGCACGCTGCTGACGAAGATCCGGACGGGGTTCATGCCGCGGCCTCCGGCGGCTCGACGAGGCGGACGCGCCCGGTGAGGAGCTGCTGCATCATGCCCTGCTTGATCTGTTTCGCTTTCTCCCGGCGGCGCTCGAGGGCGGCAATCTCGGCGTCCATGTCGGAGAGGATTGAAACAATGGCCTCCTGCTCGGGAACCGATGGGAGTGCAAGTTCAATCTCTGCAATTTGTTTCTTCGAGATGGCATAGACTGAGATGCCTGTGGCGATACGGGTAAGGGCGGACTTAAACGCAGGGGTGAATTGGAGGTAAGCCTTGAACCCCTTAGCCCATTGATTGGAATTGCCCCGGCATGAAATAGTGTGGAGGCCGGCAATTACGTTTCTCCCTGATATGCCCTGAATCTCGACACTCTTGCCAGTTCCTTCTAGATCTTCAGATGCATCGACCATGATGAGATCGCCATCTTCTAGATAGGTCGCGCTTCCAACCTTTCGCCGATCTATGAATGGTAGTGCGCACACATTGCAATCCAGAATTGACTTTGTTTGTGCATGAACATCACCATAGTGGATGTACTGTATATCCCCATCGTCAGTCAGATCTGCTCTGGGGTTGTTGGCGGTTGGTAAGAAGGTGAGGATATCTCCCAACCGCTTTGTCTCCCACTCCCCCTCAAACCCCGGCAGCCTCTTCTTCCCGGTGAGGAGCTGCTGCATAGCGGCCTGCTTGATGGCCCGCTTCTTCTCGATCAGCGCATCCAGCGCCCCGATGAGCCCATCGGCATCGGAGAGGGCGGTGGCGATGGCACGTTGTTCGGGGAGGGGTGGAAGGGCGATTTGTGTATTTCTGATCGTCCCTAAGCCTAAATTATTAATGGTCGTTCCTGTGATCCCATCGTTGAACTGGTTTGCCACAAGGTCAGTCTGGAGAGCGTGATGAAGGTATGTCTTCTCTATTTGATCCCTAATGTTAAGATAAGCCACGCTTTTCCCGAGAATAACTGGTTCTCCACGATATAGTGCAAGATTGCCGATTGTACCATTGATAGATAAAAGAACAGTACTCTCTCCAAGATCCTTTCGATACCTCTTGAATTCTGAGATGTCAACGTTCTTGGTTTCTTCAGTTATGATTATACGGCCATCGCGAATGTTGTTTCCGTTGATGAAGTAATATTCGCCATTATTTGAATAGTTTGGCGTTGCATGAATGCCATCCCCAATTTTCGTAGTTATTTCCTCGAGGTTGACTATTATCCATCCCTCTGGTATCGCCCCCACCTCCGTCTGCCGTTCAGTCATCCTCTATCCCCTCCCGGCACGACACCCTTGCCGGTCTCGCTCCCCCGACCGCCGGCAGGGATCAGACGACTCCCCGGCCGTTTGTGTCACCGCCTGTGGCACAATCTCACTCATCCCCACTCCACCCCCATCCTCCTCAAATGCTCCTCGACCTTCGCGCCGAACGCCTCCGCCTCCCGCTCCAGTTCCGGCAGCGGGCGGGCATACCGCTCGTCGAGTTCCTTCACCCGGCCGGCCAGACGTTGCGTCAACCGCTCGACCTCGGCCTCGATGGCAGCCCCGATCGAGGCAAACCACTTATCCTCCACGACGAGCCGCCGGATCTCACCCTCCGTGAGGGTCGCGTACAGGGCGAGCACACGCTCATCGAGCGCGGCCCGGGCCTTTTTCACCGCCTTTGCCGCCCGCGCCTCCGCCTCGATCAGTTCCATCACCCGTGCGAGCGCCTCGTGTTCCGCGGCAAACTCCGGGTCTCGCCCGACCGCCTTCGCCCGCTCCCTCACCGACGCTCTGGTGACTTTGCCGCTCTCGTTCGTCGCGTCTTCAAGCAGCCCCTCCTCCCCGGTATGCTCCTCGACGAACTCCTCGAGGTCGCGGGCGGCGCTCTCCTGCAGCGCCGCGAGATCCTCGACGGCGGCCTGCTCCGCGGCGAAGTACCGGCGGACGATGAGACCGGGCGGGACCAGGTCCATCTTGTACTTCTGCCGGCCGACGACGAGGTCCGGCGTCTCCCTGATCTTCTTCTCCCTGTCCTCGACGATCCCGCGGAGTTTTGCCCCTTCGACCCACCCCTCCGCGGCGACGAGATCGACGTCGTCCTGCATCGTCCCGGCCCAGAAGTCCATCAGGCACTGGTAGACGTCGTACCGCTCCAGCAGCGGCATGCCGGAAAACCGCACGAGCAGGTCCTCAGCGAGCGCATGGATGACCACCCGGGGGCTGCCGCCGGCATCAAGGCCCAGAAGACGCGGCTCGTGCGCCGCCCGCCACCCCTCAAAGACGGCGGCGACGCGGCCCGAGTACGCTAAAAACTCCGGGTGAGCGAGGATCGTAGCCTTCACCTCGCCGGGCGCGACCTCCGGCTCCAGGTACCCGGGCCGGCCGTTCGACCGGAACAGCGCACCCCGGAGCGTCGGAAAGACCGACCAGTAGGGCTCCAGCGCATCGACGTCCCGCACGGGGATGCCGCCGTTGAGGTGGGCGTCGAGGTCGTGGATATCCTCGGCCTCGCTTGAGTCGATGTAGCGCGGTATGTTCAGGTTGTAGTCGTTCGCAGGATTCGCAATCTCCGCGACCGGCACCATGCGAGAGTAGCCGGGCACCTCGACCTGGTTGTTGAAGACGTCCACGATCTTCCTGATATCCTGCGACCGGAGCCGGTTCTTGTTCCCGTCCTTCTCGAAACCCTTCGAGGCGTCGATCATGAAGATCCCGATGCGACCGAGAGCGTGCTCCTTATCGACGACGATGATACAGGCCGGGATGCCCGTCCCGTAGAAGAGGTTTTGGGGCAGACCGATGATCCCCTTGATGAGCCCGTGCCTGACGAGGTTTTTGCGGATATCGGCCTCCTTGTTGCCGCGGAAGAGCACCCCGTGCGGGAGGATGATCGCACCCTTCCCGGTGCTCTTCAGCGACGTGATCAGGTGGAGGAGAAACGCATAATCGCCGTTCTTCGCCGGCGGGATACCGTACTCGAAGCGCTTGAACTCGTCGTTTGCCGGGCTGAGGCCGTTCGTCCAGGCCTTTGAGGAGAAAGGGGGATTCGCGACCGCGAAGTCGAACTTCTTCAGGCTCCCGTCGGGGTTCTTGAAATACGGGTCGGCAAGCGTATTGCCGCGCCAGATCTCCGCGCCCGGGTGGCCGTGGAGGATCATGTTCATCCGCGACAGTGCCCAGGTGGCGTTGTCCATCTCCTGACCGTAGATCGTGATCCCGCGCGGGGCTTCGTCGCTCGCCTTGAGGAGGAGGGACCCGGACCCGGAAGTGGGATCGTAGATGGTCTGGTCCTGGCGGGTGCCGGGACCGATACCGACCACCCTGGCAATGACCCGCGAGACCTCGGCGGGGGTGTAGAACTGTCCCTTGCTCTTGCCCGACTCCGTGGCGAAATGGCGCATCAGGTACTCGTAGGCGTCGCCGAGCAGGTCGTCGCCCTCGGCGCGATTCGCCCGGAAGTCCAGACCGTCGAAGATCGCCACGAGTTTGGAGAGCCGGTCCTGCATCTCCTTGCCCCGCCCGAGTTTATCCTCGTCGTTGAAGTCGGCCTGGTCGATGACCCCCTCGAGGCCGTTCGCCTTGGCGAGATTGCCGATGATCTTGTTGATCTTATCGCCGATCTCCTTGTCGCCCTTCAACCTCACCATGTCGGCGAAGCTCCCGCCTTCGGGCACCTCGATGATCGTGTCGAGCTTTCCCGCGTACTTGTCGGAAACGTATTTCATGAAGAGCAGCGTGAGGACGTAATCTTTGTACTGCGAGGCGTCCATACCCCCGCGGAGTTCGTCGCAACTGCTCCAGAGCGAGCTGTAGAGTTCGGATTTTTTTATTGCCATGGTTCTTCTGCCTTATGTATTCGATATCCGTACGGTCATTCTTTCGCGGACTATGGATAAACGAACTTCACGTTACGCGGATCTCTTGAATTTTGCCGCAGTAAGAGTTAGATTCAATTCGGACTACATAAATGTTAATCTTTTGCACAGGACGGTGCCGGCCCCCTCGCAAGCGCGATGCACCCTCCGGATTCCGGTGGTCTCACGGTCCCTCCGGCAGCGGGGGAAGATCGGTCTTTACCGCGCACCGGGTGGCGCCAGGACAGTAATAGAACGTGCTCCGGCCCTACTCCCCCCTCATCAAAAGTCCTTTCTCGACCGGATCGTGAAGATACGGCGGTGTTCGAAGCCGGGTCAGGGAACGGCAGCGGGCCGATCTTCGATCGATGAGGCATGCAGCGCAGAGGATAACGCAAGGGATATGAGCACCATCATACACTGTTTCATACAGGGTGCGTGACACGA
>JAGVUK010000164.1 GCA_019136335.1 Methanomicrobiales archaeon | reverse complement strand
CCGAAGATCTTCGCCGGCGCAAGGTTTACAATCATCGCCACGTCCTTCCCCGCGAGTTCGTCGGGAGCGTAGAACGGTGCGATCCCGCTGACCACCTGGCGCTTCTCGCCCCCGAGGTCGACGATGAGTTTGTAGAGTTTCTTCGAGCCCTTGATAGGCTCGGCCGAGACGACCTTTGCTATCCGGATCTCGAGCTTCCCGAACTCCTCGATGGAGACGGTGCTCGTCTTCTTCTTCGCGGCCGCATTCGCCGCGTCCACCCGCGCGTTGAGGACCTTCTCAAGGTCGTTCACCTGCGCCTCCTCGATCTTCGCAAAGAGGGGGGCGGGCTTTGCGAGCGCTCGTGCCCCGACCGGCGCCGTGGCTTCGGCGATGGGGTGATCCGCAACATTGTCGTCGTAGCCGAGCATCGTCCAGGCCCGCTGCATCGCATCAGGCATCAGGGGCTCAAACGTCAGGACGAGCGCTTTCACGACCTGGAGGCAGTCGGCGATCACCTGTTCTGCCGCGGCCCGGTCCTCCTTGATCAGTTTCCAGGGGGCGTTATTCTGGATGTAGGCGTTCCCAAACGACGCAAGCGCCATCATCGAGTCGACAGCGTTCTTGAAGTCGTAGTCCCGCATCGCTGCATCGACCCCGGCAAGCGACCGCTCGACCTCTTCGAGGATGGCCGGCCGGGGAGGGAGGTCGGGCACGCCGCCAAACTCCTTCTCCGCGAAGTACATCGTCCGGTAGACGAAGTTCCCGAGCGTCCCGACGATCTCCTTGTTCACCCGCTCGGCGTAGACCTTCCAGGAGAAGTCGAGCTCTTTCGTGTGGTTGGTGTAGGAGAGGAGGTAGTAGCGGAGGTAGTCTGCCGGGAGCCCCATATCCAGGTAGTCGTCGTTTGTCCAGACGACGTAGCCGCGGGACTTCGAGAACTTCCTGCCCTCGATGGTGACCATGCCGCTTGCGACCACCGCGTGCGGGAGACCGTAGCCCGCCGCCTTGAGGAGGGCGGGCCAGAAGATGCAGTGGTGGTAGATGATGTCCCCGCCGATGAAGTGGGTGACCCTTGTTTCATCGCCGCACCAGTAGGCCTTCCAGTCGGCTCCCGCGATCTGTGCCCACTCCTTCGTGAACGATATGTAGCCGATGGGCGCGTCGACCCAGACGTAGACGACGAGGTCGTCGCTCCCCGGGAAGGGAACGCCCCAGTCCATCGTCCGGGTGATGCACCAGTCGTGCAGGAGTTCCTTCACCCACCCGAGGGCATAGTTCCGGGCGGTCGCGGTGCCCCCGAGGGTGGGGAGGTACTCGAGGAGGAAGTCCCGGAACGCCGAGAGTTTGAAGAAATAGTGCTCCTGCTCCCGGTTCTCCGCCTTCCCGCCGCATATCTTGCAGACCGCATCCTTGATCTCGCCGGGCTCGAGGTGTTGCCCGCACCCCTGGTCGCACTCGTCGCCCCGGGCGACCGCCCCGCAGTGGGGGCAGATCCCCTCCACATAGCGGTCCGGGAGGAACCGCTCGCACGCGGGGCAGTAACTCTGGCTGATGGTCTTTGAGTAGACGTAGCCGTTATCGATGAGGCGCTCGACGATCGAGCGCGTGGTCTCGCGGTTCATGGCATCGTCGGTCATGCCGAACCGGTCGAAGACGACCTCCATCCGCCGGAACGTCTCGTAGAAGTGCTGATGATAGCGCTCCGAGAGGGCGCGAGGGGTCGAACCCTCCCGCTCGGCACTGATCACGATCGGGGTTCCGTGGTTGTCGGAACCGCATATGAAGACGACTTCCTCCCCGGACCGGCGCATATACCGCACGTAAAAGTCCGCCGGCACGTAGGTCCGCAGGTGCCCGATATGGCAGGGACCGTTTGTGTACGGGAGCCCGCACGTTACCAGCAACGGCTTACCACTCATCCTTATCTACTCTGGTTGCGATGCTAATAAAGACACCAGCGCATGGCACGACGGATTACGATACCGGTCAGGTCCTTCGGCTCCGAGGTCGGGATGCCCGCGGTCCCGGAGGTTGCGGAGTGGCTGAAAGGCATGAGGGGAGAGGAGGCGGACCTCACGACCTACCGGCTCGCCCGCTCGCTCGGCGCCCAGGAGGGCGTGGCGGTGCCCGCGGCCGGCGGCGTCTTTTACGGTGAGCGGTGGCGGGAAGCCTTCACGGGGATGGCGGACGGGGTGCTCGTCAATGAGCCGGGCGTCGACCCGTCCGCCCTGGCCGCGGATGCCCGCTACGTCAGGGCGAGGCGGAAAGAGGCATGGTTCTCCCTCCCCGCCCCCCACATGCTCGGGTTTCGCGACGCTTACATCGGGGACGAGGAGGAGTTCTCCGGGATGGTCGCGGCCGGATATGCCCGGCTCGCGCGGGAGATGCGCGATCTGGGCGTGCGGGGGCACGTCCTCGTGGCCGACCGGGCGGACGAGATTGAGCTCGAGCGGCTTGCCGGCAATAAGATCGTCTTCTTCCCGAGGAACCCCGGGAGGTTCGACCTTGAACTCCTGCTCGAGTACCAGGGCGACCTCATCCTCCCGGCAGGCGACCTCGACCGGGCGGCGGACCTGATGGAGCGGTTCCGCGTCCGGAAACTGGTCCTGCTCGACCCGGAGGCGGAGGACCTTCTTGCCGCCACGGCGCTCGTTGACCCGGATAAGCTCGAGGTCGGCGGTTACTGCCCCGGGGAGGGCTGCCCGGACTACTGGGAGCGCCTCGTCGACCGGGCGTTCATCCTCCGATAGACTCCGCCGCATCCGCAAGGCGGCGGTAGTGGCGGTTCCGTTTGACGAGCCAGAAGAGGAGGCGGTCGAGGAGGTTGAACGTAAACGTGCCCCCCGCCGCGTGGGGGTGGCCGCCGCCGGAGAACTCGCGGGCGATGAGGTGGCTGATCGGGGGGACGGAGCGGATGGAGATCCGGCCGTTCCCGGAGACGACGACCTCGATGTCGGTGCCGAGCTCGTCGCGGATGGCGTGGGCGGTCTCGCTCGGGTAGCCGTAGAGGGGGGTGAAGGCTATCCGGTAGCGGCCGTTCTCGATGATGGTGGTGTGCCGGATGCTCTTTCTGATGTCGCGCTCCATCTCCCGGACGATCCCGGCGTACTCGCTCTCCACCTTCGCGTCGACGATGGTGCCCCGGACGAGGTTGTCGCGGACGTACTCCCGGTAGCCTTTCCGCATCACCACCTGGCCGAGCATCTTCGACCGGGGGTCCTGGTGCTTCCAGAGGTCGTAGTCGCAGACGACCCGCGCAATCTCCGCGGCTACTGCGTCGCCTGCGGCAAGGTCGCGGGCGACGATCCCGGTCGCGCAGGTGCCGGTGTCGATGCAAAGGAGGCTTGTCTTCGCATCAACGGCCCGGGCCTCCTCGTCCTTCCAGCGGTGGTGGTCCCGCCACTCGATCCGCCACCCGTTCGACCGGGCTTTGGCGAGCCGCTGTTCGACGCCCTGCTGGTAGCCGATGTCCGATATGCTGAGGAGGTCGCCCCGCCCCGGGGAGCCGGCCACGGCGTCGAGGTTCGCGAGGAACTTCCCGACCGGGGACCAGACGGTGAAGACGTCCCCGTAGACCCTCCGGTGGATGGCGTCGCTCCCGACGGCGTCGAGGTCGTTGTGCGTGAGGTGTACGACGGTCGCCGTCCTCCCGGAGAGCGCCTGCATGAGGTTCGTGCCCCGGGAGTCCGACTTCTGATCACTCCGGTCCATTGTTCATATATCGGTGTGGGATGAGATAAAAAGGCGGCTCCGTGCCCGTTGCCGTCTCGCCGCCGGGTGCGAAGGGCTGCCGCTCCCGGAGCACAGAATTTATTAGGGACAACAGACAACATTGTAAGGCAGAAGCCCCTGTAGCTCAGACTGGGAGAGCGCCAGACTGAAGATCTGGTTGTCCCCGGTTCAAATCCGGGCGGGGGCACTCTGTTTTTCAAGTTCAGATCTGTCAGCAAACGCTTTTTACCTCTATTCTGACCTCCCTTGCATGAAAGCGTTCACCGGCGGCGAGGAGGATGTGCAGGAGGTGATGGGCAAGGCCGTGCTCGACAACTCCGAACTCGTGCGGAAGTTGCTCAACGAGTTGATCGAGGAGAAGAAGCAGAAGGGTGAGTTCTGATGCTCATCCCCCTGCCCCGTGAGGGGCAATCTTCATCATCTCCTCACCCCCAGGTACGATCAGGAGGCGAGCAGAACCCGTATGGACGCCCGGGTACAGTGTGAGGAGAAGAGCATCTTTGTCGCCCGGCTCGAAGAAGTGCTCCCGCTGCTCCGGGAGCGGTTCGGCGTGACGAAGATCGGCATCTTCGGGTCGACCGCCCGGGGTGAAGACCGGCCGGGGAGCGATGTGGATGTGCTGGTCGAGCTGTCACCGGACCACCTTACATTCCGGAACTTCATTGCGCTCGTCGATTTCCTGGAGGATCTCTATGGGCGGAAGGTCGACCTGCTCACCGTCGGGGGGATCGATCCTCTCATCCGGCAGGATGTGGAGAGCGAGGTGGTCTGGTGTGAAGCGTGACTCCGTGTACCTCGCCCACATCCTCGAGGAGATGGAGTTTCTCCAGACCTATTTTTCCGGCCGCTCTTTCGAGGAGATCGTCCAGGATGAGATGATGAAGCGATCGGTTCTCCGGAGCCTTGAGGTCATCGGGGAGGCGTCGAAGAACCTCTCCTCGGGGGTCAGGGCACGGTATCCCGACATTCCCTGGAACAGTATGGCGAGGATGCGGGATAGGCTGATCCACGGTTACTTCAGCGTCAGGTGGGAGATCGTCCTGGATGTGGTGCAGAATGAGGTTCCGGCGGTTGAACCGAAGATACGGGCAATCTATTCGGCGTTGCTCGCCGAAGAGGCAGGCAGCCGATGACCTATTCGATCCGGATCGTCCCGAGCAACGAGGATGAGGGGTTCATCGCCGTCGTCCCGGAACATCCGGGGTGTTCCACGTTCGGCGAGACCGAAGAGGAGGCGCTCTCCGAAGTGAGGGTGGCTATCGACCTCCGGCTCGATACCGCCCGGAAGGAGGGACGGGAGATCCCGGAGCCGAGCGGCCGGGAGCACTTCGAGCAACTTTTCTTACACCCTCTACAACTGAATCATCTGTCGCTACGGATGCACCGGGTGATCGTCGCCTCTGCGGATATTCCATCTCCCCTAACGACAAAGAGAATCTGATGCGTGTCAAATTCTGCGGGACGGCGAGCCTTGCGGATATGCGGTGTGCAATCGATGCAGGCTGCGATGCCGTGGGTTTCATCATGGGCGTGACCTACCAGAGCGCCGATGTCGTAACCCCGGCAGAAGCGGCGGAGATGATACGAGAGCTCCCGCCGTTCATCGAACCGGTCGCAGTCACCCACCTGCGGGAGACGGAGGACCTCATCAGGCTGGTGAGAGATTCGCGCTGCACGACGCTGCAGATCCAGGACACTGTCGAGCCGTCCGGGATACCTGTCATCCGCGATGCTCTCCCGTACCTGAAGATCGTGAAGGCCGTTCACGTGACGGACGAGTCGGCCATCAGAACCGCGAAACGCTACGAGCCCTACGCCGATGCCCTCATCCTCGACTCCAGGACCAGAGAGCGAATCGGGGGGACGGGGATCCCTCACGACTGGAATATCAGTGCACAGATTGTGGCAAACTCAGCAATCCCTGTAATACTCGCAGGAGGGCT
>JAGVUK010000012.1 GCA_019136335.1 Methanomicrobiales archaeon | reverse complement strand
CTGCTCGGGGAGTACATCGGTGAGGACGGGCTTGCGCTCGCGACCCTCGCGTTCCGCCTGAGCAGGTACGTCAACGGCGTGACGACGGCGCATATGAACTTCTCACGGCGGCTCTTCCCGGGGTTCCACATCCGGGCGGTGACGAACGGCGTCCACCCGCACACCTGGACGTCAGGGCCATTCCGGGACCTCTACGACCGCTACATCGCTGGATGGGCACAGGAACCGGAACTGCTCGTCAGGGTCGACGAGATCCCGCACGAGGATATCAGGCATGCCCACCAGCAGGCGAAGCAGGCACTGGTGGACTATGTCAGGGAGAAGAACGGTGTGGACCTGGACCCCCGGGTCCTCACAATCGGGTTCGCCCGGCGGGCGGCAGCCTACAAGCGGGCAACCCTGCTCTTCTCGGACCTTGATAAACTGCGGGAGGCCGGCAGGCAAGGAGCGATCCAGCTCGTCTTTTCCGGAAAAGCCCATCCGGCGGACGCAGTCGGAAAACAGGAGATCCGCGAGGTCCACAACGCCATGCGCGACCTTGAGGGGGAGGTGACGGCCGTCTATCTCGAGAACTACACGATGGACCTTGCAGCCTTGATGACCACAGGGGTTGATGTCTGGCTGAACACGCCCCTGCCGCCCTACGAGGCGAGCGGCACGAGCGGTATGAAGGCCGCCTTGAACGGGGTGGTCAACTTCAGCGTCCTCGACGGGTGGTGGATCGAGGGCTGGATCGAGGGGACGACAGGGTGGGCGATCGGTCCCGGGCCGGGTGCGCCGGTGAGCGAGGCCGATCGGCGGAGGCGGGAACTCCAGGACCTCTATAGCAAACTCGAGTACCTGATCATCCCCACCTACTACCTCCGGAAGGATGAGTGGGCGACGATCATGCGGAGCTCAATCGCGAAGATCGCCTACTACTTTAACACCCACCGCATGATGCGGCGCTACGCGACGGAGGCATATCTGTAAGGAGACCCGGGCCGGAGGGTGGCGAGTCTCCCGCCCGGGCTGCCTGTAACGCAAATGTTACGCCGTCCCCGGTATTGTTACAGGTTTGTAACAACGATTGCTTCTCCGTAACAAATATGTAACATTTAAATTCTGGCCCGGAAAACACTCTTGCATGTCCAGGGTCGTCCGGATCGACGAGGAGGCGCTGGAGGTCGCTCTGCGGTACGGGAAGAACCTCTCTCTTGGTATCATGATGATGGAAGAACTGCTCAAGAAGCAGGAGAAGGCGAAGCGCGACTACACCGCCATCGAGGAGATGGTTCGCCGGACCATCCGGGAAGAACTCGAGGTGCTGACCTCCCGGTACTGATTCACCCCCGCCCCGATAGGACCGTGAGCCCGCGGAGCCAGTCGAGCGGGGCATCGGCAAACTCCGCGGGGGTCATGCGCCACTCCCAGTTCCCGTCGGAGGTCGACGGATAGTTCATCCTTGCCTCCGCGCCGAGCCCGAGGAGATCCTGCATGGGGATGATGCTCGCCCGGGCAACCGATGTCATCGCAAGACGGACGAGGTCCCGGTGGACCTCGCCTGCCCCCACCTCCCTCCCGATGTAGGCAAAGAACCGCTGTTTATCCTCCTCCGACGCCTCCTCCTCAAACCACCCGCGGGCCGTGTTGTTGTCGTGCGTCCCCGTGTAGCATATGAGGTTTGGAACGTAGTTGTGGGGGGCATGAGCGCTTCCCGGGAGCCCCTCCCCGAACGCGAAGAGCAGGATCTTCATCCCCGGAAACCCGAACCGGTCGAGAAGCCCCTGGACGGCAGGGGTGTTCGCCCCCAGGTCCTCGGCGACGATTGCAAAGCAGGGAAATCGCCGGGCAAGCACCTCGAAGAAGTCGGCTCCCGGCCCGTCGACCCAGGTGCCGCGCTCGGCCGTCGTGTCGCCCGCCGGGACCTCGTAGTAATCCGCGAACGCCCGGAAGTGGTCGATCCGGAAGAGGTCGTAGAGTTCGCCGGCCCGGGCGACCCGGCTCACCCACCAGTCGTAGCCCCGGTCCCGGAGGAGAGGCCAGTTGTAGATCGGGTTCCCCCAGAGCTGCCCGGTCCTGCTGAACATATCCGGGGGCACCCCCGCCACCACGGTGGGGCGGAGGTCTCCATCCAGTTTGAAGATCCCGGGGTTCTGCCAGACGTCGGCACTATCGTATCCGACATAGATCGGTATATCGCCGATAACCTGGATGCCCCGGCCGGTGCAGTGCCGGCGGAGGGCCGACCATTGCCGGGCGGCAAGATACTGGAGGAACTTCTCCTTCCGGACCTCGTCGGCAAGGCGCTGGCGCATATCCTCGAGAACCTCCGGCTGCCGGTCCCGGATCTCCTCCGGCCACCGACTCCACTCCTGCCCGCGGAAGTGGTCCTTGAGCGCAACAAAGAGCGCGTGGTCGTCCAGCCACCATGCGTTCTTGTCACAGAACTCCTCATACCCGCGCTCCGGCCCCGAGTGAAGGAATCGCTTGTATGCAACCGAGAAGAGCCGGTCCTTGTACCACGTGGCCGCCTCGTAGGCCGCCCGCCTCTCCGGGAACCCGGGCACCGGCTCGAGGTCGGCCCGCCTGAGAAACCCGTCGCGGACGAGCAGGTCCGGGCTGATGAGGAGTGTGTTCATCCCGAACGCCGACGGGCTGTAGTACGGGGAACTGGCGTGCTCGACCCGTGTCGGGTTGAGCGGCAGAATCTGCCAGTAATGCTGCCGGGCTCGCGCCAGGGCCTCGGCGAACCGGTACGCCGACGGCCCGAAATCCCCGATGCCGTACGCCGATGGCAGGGACGTGATGTGCAGGAGTATGCCGCTTCCCCGTGTCTGGATCATCTTTCACCCTCTGGACTGAACAGTTCCACTATCTGGGCCCTCCTCTATTTATCGTCTCGTGCCGGCGACGGGCATCCGATCGAGCCTGTGCGGGCGTCTTCCCGCACGGGAGCATGGGGTCAAATAGGTTCCCCACAATACGGGATCGAACTGGAGGTGATTGGAACGGCTTTACCAACCGGCGTGACCGCTTCCTGCGTTCACGAGTACCTTCGCGACGTTGCCTACCCGGCAACCCGGCAGGACCTGATCGACTTCGCCCGGCAGAGCAACGCCACCGACGATGTCATGCAGGCGCTCGGGCAGCTGCCCGAAAAGCGGTATGCCAGCCCGGTCACGGTTGCGCCGTACTCCCGCGCGATGCGCCGGGCCCGGGGAGGAGGGCAAGCACCCGGCTCTCCCGACCGAGCCCTGCCCGTTCTGCAAGGGCATCGGTCTCGCGCTCGGCACAGACCTCCTCCTCGCCCGCAAGCATCTCCCATATGAGCCCGACCGGCCCCCCGTAGACCCGTTCGGCGTCGCCGGCGTTGACGTCCATCAGCGTCCCTCATTTCCGGCGCACGATATCGCCCATGCGAGACCCACCTCATCGTGCCGCTGCCGGCACCTCCCCCCGGATGGTGAAGAGGTCGCGCAGGGAGTCCTTGATACAGGCCTCGAAGATGTCGCGCACGTGGGTGTGGGCGATCTCCAGCCAGTCGGTCACTCCGTCCAGCGGGACGCTCTTCTCCTCCGCGAGGAAGTAGTCGATGTTCAGGAGGAACGCGTTGTTCGCCGTCGACTCGGGGACGGCGTCGGTGAGTTCCACCCGGCAGTTGTCGCGGTTTTCGTGGAACGCGAACTCGCACCCGGTGATGAACCCCGCCGGCGCCCGCGGGAGTTCCGGCGGAAGGGTCGGGTAGAAGGCAAAGTAGTCCGAGAGCGTCACCTCGCGTTCAGGGATCTCGATGAGGTTGACGTAGCGCAGGTTCATGGTCCTGACGGCGTCGGCGCTGATGACCTCCCGGAACCGGTCGAACGCCCCGTGGATCCGCTCCGAGAAGGCCTCCCAGTGCACGTAGGGCCTCTGGCAGCTCACCGAGAGGAGGCGGGGCCCGACCTGGATCGCGCAGCCTTCATCCTCGGCAAGGAAGATCGATCGTTCGGTGACCAGGAGTTCTTCACGGAGCCCCTCAGGCCCAAGGAGCATGACCACCTCGCGCACGTAGCGCTGGTCGCGCTTTGGGTAGGCGTCCTTTACGTGGCTGTAAAGTATGCCGGGGTAGGTCAGGTCCCAGGGGATCTCTTCGGGAAACCGGAACTCGCATATCACCTCGGCGGCGGGCGGGTTTACGTACTTTCGTACTTTCGTCATGGTATCCTCCATCAGGGGGGTGTAGGAGAGAAGGAGACTAATTAAGGTGACTGCTCTCCGGCGGAAGGTCGACGCCGGGGAGCACCCGCACGATGCTTTATCTCCCCGGGCTGCCATTCCAGTGCGATGAGCGAGACGTTCCGTCAGACAGTCCACCTGCTCATGGGGCTCATCGGGGCCGGAATCGTCCTCCGCCTGGACGGCCGGGGGGCGTTCGTATTCCTGAGCGCCGTGCTCGTCGCCCAGTTCCTCCTCTGCGACGCCTTCACCCGCGGCTACGACGTTCCGGTCTTCTCGCGGATCCTTGATGAGTCGGAACGCACCGGGAAGGTGCCGCTCAAGGGCGGCATCGCCTACGCCATCGGCGCGCTCTTCTGCCTCGCCGTCTTCGGGCGGGAGTACACCGCGGTCGGACTCGTCACGGTCGGGGTGCTCGACAGTATATCGACGCTCGTCGGGCTGCGGTTCGGGCACCACACCCTTCGGGGCAGAAAATCGCTCGAGGGGACGCTCGCCGGGGTCGCTGCGGCCGCTCTCGCGCTCGCCTTCCTCGTCCCCTGGTGGGCGGCCGTGTTCGTCGCGGCCGCGGCCGGCATCATCGAGGCTTTCTTCCCGCTCGATGACAACGTGGCAGTTCAGGTCGGTGCCTGTGTGGTCCTCGCAGTGATGAAGGCCGGGACGGGGATGCTTTAGAGGGCACGCCGGTTGAGGTGCGGCATGTGCGAACCGCCCCGCCTTACTTGTTCCGGGTCGGGACTGCCCCCTTTCAGTGCTCGACGCCCCGTCTCCTGAGTTCCTCGGACTTCCTCTTCGAGCACGCCTCGCACCGGAATTCGGGGGCCGGGTCGTCGGTTTTGTCGTAGTTCTTCGCCCGCACCAGGCGGTAGCCCCGGGCGATCGTCCCGCAGTCCACGCACCGGACCTCTTCCCTGACCTCCCACTGGGCGGCGAGCGCCTGGGAGGTGAAGATGAACCGGTCGACCCAGAAGAAGATGAGGCCGCCGATGAGGTTTGCGATGATGGTTGCGGTGAGCGCCCCGAGGCCCCCGAGCAGCGCAAGCACTCCGGCAAGGATCGGCGTCGAGAGCTGCCACCGGATGAGGTAGAGACCGTAGCGTTTAAAATTTACATCCACATCTGTGACATTCCCCCAGACCTCATAAAACCGGTGCCGGCACCCGGCGGGGGGTCATGCCGGGCTATGTATCGGGGGTGCCACCGGGCGCCGTTCTCCCCTGCATTGTCACCCAAGCACCAGAATCCGGCGGGTCAGGCTCTTATGCACCCGCTGCTCGTGCTCCTGCAGGACAGTGAAGTGTCGGGCCGCGATTGCCGTGATGTCGCGGTGCGTGACGATGACCGCGCGCCTCCCGGGCCGGAGGGATCCGGACCGACTGGCCGTAGGGGAGATCCGTCACGACCGCGTCGACGGCGTGGTCGCAGACCGGGACCGCCGTGGCGTCGGCGATCATCACCTCCGAACCCGGGAGGTTCTGTCGGTAACCGGCGACCATCGCGGGGTCAAAGTCGCTCCCGAGGACCCGGGCGCCGATCTCCCGGGCCTCAAGGAGGATCCCGCCGGTGCCGCAGAAGGGGTCGAAGACCCGTTCCCCGGGCCGGACCAGGGAGAGGTTCACGAGCGCCCGGGCCGTCCGGGGCATCATCACGCCGGGGTGGAAGAACGGCCTGCGCATGGGGTTCCGGGCCTCGAACGCGCCCCGGTCGATCCGCAGGAGAACGCGGCCAAAGTAGCAGCGGTCCTCAGACGCGACGGCACGGTACTCTTCGACCGGAGCGCGGAGCGAGACCGGACCCGCGATATGGCTCCCGATCAGGCGCTCCAGGTCGAGCTGGGGAGCCTCCATCCGGCTCCCCCCGACCTTCTTCACCCTGCCTGCGAACGGCTTTGTTGTCGTTATGGCGAGATCGCGAAGGAGACCGATAAACGCTTCCTTCGAGGCTTCGCACTCCCCGAGGTACTCCATCACCACGTGCGTCAGGGCAAGGCGCCCGACAGTCTCCGGGTCCGGGCACTCGGCGATCGCGACCTGGGCCCGGGTGTCGAGCACGGTGCCCACGCACTCCAGCTCCGCGGCCGGGAGGTCCGGGTGCTCGCCGGAGAGTTCGAAGAGCAGTTTCATCCTCAGGCTATTGGGCTGGGAGAGGGATAAAGCGGGCGGGATGGGGGGATGTATCGGATGTGGGTTTTGAATCTTTAGCCGGTCGCACCCGAAACCGCTAACCTCTCATTCCCGGAACCAGCAAAAGTGAGGAGAGAACCCGGTGCAGTGGACCGTGGTGGCTATCGCCACGAGGGGAGGCGGCTCGCGGGGAGGGGGGCCTGCCCCCCCTGTCTCCACCTCGTAAGGAAACAGTAACCCCCACCCCACCCGGCCTCCGGCCTCCTCCCCCGCCCCGAGGGGCGGGGGCAGTGCGTGGCGATGTCCCCTCGAGATCCGTGCACGGGGATGTGTGGTTCTTCGTTGAGCAGGGGGCTTCACGCCCCGGGGCTCGCGCCAGGTACGTTTCTCAAAAAGGTAAACCGTTGAAGCGAGGCTCCCTCACTTCACCGATTCTTTCACTTTGTCGACGACGTCCTGAAAGAAGCCTTTGCCCTTCTTCGCCGCCTTCGCGGAGGGTTTACTCCCCTCCAATTCGAGCAGGCGCCGGTAGAGTTCGCGCTCCTCCTCCGTCAGGCGCTCGGGCACGACGATGCGCACCCGCACCAGCATGTCGCCGGGCTTCGCCTGCCACCGCACGCCCTCGCCCGGTATCTTCAGCCCGGTGTTGTGCTGCACGCCGGCCGGGATATCGAGGACGACCGTGCGCCCGTCGATCGTCTGCACCTCGACCTCGGAGCCCAGGGTCGCCTGGGCCGGGGTGATATCGACGGTCGTCTCGAGGTCGTCGCCCCGCCGGGTGAACGTCCGGTGCGGTGCGACGGTGATCTCGATGTAGAGGTCCCCCGCCGGCGCACCGTACTCCCCGGCG
>JAGVUK010000247.1 GCA_019136335.1 Methanomicrobiales archaeon | reverse complement strand
TCTCAAGGACGCAGAGGAGGGGATCGACCGCCGCCTCGCCCATCATGCCGAGCGCCCGCACGACAACACGCCCCACGCGCCAGTCCTCGTGCAGGAGCGTATCCGTGAGCGGCCCGATGGCGGCCGGGTTCCCGATCTTGCCAAGCGTTGCGGCCGCTCCCATCTTGATGCCCGGGGAGCCTCCGCGAAGAGCCCGGACCAGCGGTTCGACGGCGGGGTTCCCGATGCCGACGAGCGCCCGCGCCGCGCCCAGGCGGGTATGCCAGTCGCGGTCCTGGAGGGCATCGATGAGCGGATCGACCGCCGCTTCCCCGACCATCTTGAGCGCCTCGACCGCCTTCCTCCGCCCATCCTCCTGCCCGTCACGGAGCTCGCCAAGCAGCCTCATGACCGCAGGCGCTCCGATCATGCCGAGCGCCCGCGCCGCACCCATCTGGATCGCGGTGTCGGGGTCGTTGAGCGTCCGGATCAGCGGTTCGACCGCGTCGGCCCCAAACTCCGCTACAGAGGCCCACTGCTCTTTTGCGATCAGGTAGCCGACAGTCTCCCGTTCGGTCTCCGGCACCCAGCCGACCCTGCCGAGGGCCTCCGCGGCACCCAGCCGGACACGGTAACGCTCATCGAGGAGCGCCCCCGTGAGAGCGGCGACGGCCGGCCTGCCGATCCGGATGAGCGTATCGACGGCCTCCAGCCGGACGGCGTCGTCTGGATGCCCCAGTGCCTCGATGAGCGGCCCGATGACCGCGTCACCGAGACCGATGAGCACGGCCCCGGCCCTCTGCCGGATCAGGGCATCGTCGTCCCCGAGCGCCCCGACCAGCGCGCCGATGGAGGACTCCTCCATCGCCCCGAGAACCTCCGCCGCAGCCTGCCCGGCACCGGGGTCCCCGAGAGCCCGGACGAGCGGGCCGGCGGCAGGACTCCCGATCCGGACCAGCACAGCG
Organism: Methanomicrobiales archaeon; assembly: GCA_019136335.1. Classification (GTDB taxonomy): domain Archaea; phylum Halobacteriota; class Methanomicrobia; order Methanomicrobiales; family Methanoculleaceae; genus Methanoculleus. The sequence continues at coordinate 8,019 of JAGVUK010000247.1, read as the reverse complement.
GCGGCCGGCCGGCGGAGCGTCTCCTCGCCCAGGGCCCGGATCAGGGGGTCGACGGCCGCCTCCCCGATCCGGACCAGCGTCTCGCCTGCGGTCCCCCGGCGGGCCTCGTCGCCGAGCAGGCGGACCAGGGGAGGAGCCGCAACGGCCCCGAGGCGGAGAAGCGATTCCGCCGCCCCCGCCCGCACCCCCGCATCCTGATCGCCGAGCCGCGCCGCCAGGGGGTCGACAGCGGGGGCACCGAGAGCCGCGACCTCCGGCCACTGCTGCAGCGCGATCAGGTACGCGGCCTGTTCTTCCACCCCGGCGGGGGCCCGGCCGAGCCTCCTGAGGACCATCGCGGCCCCCATCCGGGTCCGGCCGTTCTCATCACCGAGCGCTTCGACAAGCGGCTCCCGCGCGGCGTCACCGATCCCGGTGAGCGCAGCCTCCGCCCCCGCGTGCCCGTCGCCGTCTTCGCCAAGGAGGGGAATGAGAGCGTCTATCGCGGGCGCACCGATGCCGACCAGGGCGTCGACGGCCTTCCGGTGGAGGCGGTCGCCGCCGCTCCTGACGAGTTCGACGATGGCCGGGACCGCCTCGTGTGCACCGAGCCTGCCCAGGACCTCGACGGCGTTCTCCCGGACGGTGCCGCTCCCCCCTTCGAGCAGGGCGAGAACCGGGGCGACGGCCGGTCTCCCGATGGCAACGAGCGCGTCCGTTGCCGCCGGGGCGACGGCGCCATCGCCAAGGGCGTCTACGAGCGGCCTTACAGCCGCGGGGAGACCGATCTCGCCGAGTGTCGCCGCAGCCTCGCCGCGTATACGGTCGTCGTCGCCGTTGAGCGTCCGGACCAGGGGAACGACCGCCGGCGCGCCCATCAGGGCAAGTTCTATCCACTGTTCCCGGGCGATGAGGTACCAGGCCCGCTCGGTGTCGTTCCAGGGCTCCCAGCCCATCCCGTCAAGGATGTCGGCGGCATGACCGCGGACCCGGGACCGGCCGGCCGCCAGCGCCTGGATCAGGGGCGGGGCCGCCGCCTCCCCGAGCGCACCGAGGACTTCCCGGAGCGCCTCGAGCGCCCCCCCGTCCGCATCGTCCAGGGCCTGAACGCACGCTTCCGCCGCCGGCTCCCCGATCCTGAGCAGGGCGGCCGCCGCCGTGCCGCAGAGAGAGGGGTCGGAGAGCAGCCGGATGAGTGAACCGACCGCAGGGAGACCGATCTCCGCGAGCGCCATGGCCACGAGCCGCCGGATCTCGTCGTCCGCATCGGGCAGGAGATCGACCAGGGGGCCGACCGCGGCCTCCCCGATCTCTCCGAGGGTCCGGGCGGCATTCCACCGGGCCTCCCCGTCCGGCGACTTCAGGACGGCGATGAGGGGGCCGACCGCGGCCCCGCCGTACTCCGCGACATCAAGCCACGCCTCGCCGGCGATGAGGTACCGGATCGCCCCGGGGTCGTCGGGCGGTTTCCACCCGAGTTCCCGGAGGATCCTTGCGGCAGAACGCCGGGTGTTCCCATCGGGGGCATCAAGGGCCCCGACAAGAGAGGGGATCGCCGCATCGCCGATCTCCCGGAGCGCATAGAGGGCGCCGAACTGCACCTCGCCGTCGTCGTCGCCGAGCGCCGCGATGAGGGGCGGCACGGCGGGCCCCCCTATCCGCACGAGCGTGGCGGCAGCCCCGGTCTGCACCGCGTCGTCCCCGAGCGCCGCGATCAGCGCCGGGACTGCATCGTCACCGATCGCGGCGAGGGCCTCCGCGACGCACCACCGCCGTCCGTCATCCGCGCGGGCGAGGGCCTCTATCAGGGGAGCCACGGCAGCAGCCCCGCGCCCTGCGATGGTATCGAGGGCGCGCCCGCGGACTTCGGCGTCCAGACCGCCGAGGTCGTCGATGAGCGACTCCAGCGGACGATCCCCGCCGGGGGTCTCTCCACCGGGGTCCGGTTCGTCCTCCGCCAGGCAGGCGTCATACCCAGGGGTCTCCAGCGAGAGTTCATCGTCGAAGATCGTCGTCGGGGTCCTGCCGGAGAGAGAGGTCCGGCGAGAGGGGATCGTCGAACCAGAAGAAGTCCTCCGGGGTCTCCCCGGCGGCATTCGTTTCGCCCGGGGAGGCAGGGTCATCGAACCGCCGGAGATTCCCGGGGATTCCCTCAAGCCTCACAGGGACGCCTGTTCCGTCCCCGGCCCCGGAGTGTTCACCCCGGGGTGATTCGGGGGGTACTCCCGGGTCCGGGCCGTCCTCCCCGTCGTCCTCTTCATCCCGCCGCCCTATCCAGCGCCTGAAGAAAGAACGTGCATCCCGGCCGAATACGCCCAACAACCCCACGACGGGAGAGAGGGTCTCAACCTCCGGAACCGCCCCCGCCCGGACGCCTGCCGGCGTGCAGAAGAGGAGGGCGAGAAGAGCAACCCCGGCGATCACGCACAGAAGGACGCACAGCCGCCGCCTGCAGCCTCTGCCGGGCCCGGGCGCGCACCCGCCCGCACGGCCTGCCCGTTCTGCCTCACCGTCACCGAATCCGGTTGCAGGATCGATGGAAGAAGCGTTCGGGAGTTCTCGTGGGGCCCCGGTGCACATAAGGAGAACTATACGTCTAGAAATTAAATAGGTTTGTTTTCAGTGCTCCGTCAAGAAGGCAACTTTTAAATATTACCTTGCTCACGAGGCCGGCGTCGGCCCTCCTTCCCCCCGCATCCGTGGTGCCCGGGTTATACCTGTACCGGGCGGGCCGCCCGCCCGGCGATCAGGGGAATACCGGCGCCGGTTCAGAAACCTTCGTCCATGATCCGTTCGAGTTCCGATCGCTTGATCCGCCACGATCCTCCGCACTTGACCGCCGGGATCCGCTCTTCCCGGATGAACTCCCGGATCCGGCCGGGAGTGAAGTTCAGGGTCGAGGCGACGTCGTCGACGGTGAGCATCCGGTCGCCTGCGCTGTGGTGGCCGCACCCGATCGTCTCCCAGTCCTCATCCGGCAGCATGATGGTGATGACCGGCTCGCCGTCATCTCCGGGGGAGACCGCAGCTTTGAAGGTGAGAGTGGGGACGAGGCCGTTGAGGTAGAGGCTCGCCTGGAACTCAAACTCCTCTGCGGTCGTCGTAAGGGCTTTATCCCTGAACGCATGGAGGGTGTCCCAGAGGTTCTCCGTAACGGTCTCCTGTGGGATGTTCGGGAACGGGACCATGCTCTGCGCAACCCGTGCCGAGACCGCGAGAGGGAAGGTGATGCCGATATCCCTGCCCATCTGGGTGATCTCGATCAGGTCCCCGTCATCGATAGCATCCTGACGCGTCTTCCTCTGTTGCTCCGGGTCCGCCAGCCCCCAGGTCTCGGCCGGTGTCCGCAACCTCCCTCTTCTCATCTCCATGGAACATAACCCTCCGGGGTGTCTTCACCTCGTCTATACCACTATGAGGAGACCCATCATAAAAAATTTACCAAATTTTTTGCGACATTTTGCGATTTCTTTCGCATTAAAGGCTTATCTGGAGCATCCCGGGAGCAAAATGCCGCAAAAATCCGGCCGGATGCCGGGCACAGCCCCCGGGGAGACGGATAAACAGAAAAGAGAGCAAAAAGGATGAAGTACGTGACCCGGAATGCCTGCCGCAAAATCCCATCCCGGAAGAGGGCTCCCGGCAAAGCCTATATAGCAAGCAGGGCGAGTCTTCTGCAGTGATCCCCCGATGATGCCCGCCCCCGGCGATGTCTACATAACACTTCTCGGGCGCTCGACATGGGCGCTCGTCAACGCGTACCATGCAGTCCTGCGGGAGAAGGGGCTGCGCCCCGAACGGGTCGCTATCGTCACCGAAGAACCTTACGCGGCGAACGCATCGACCGCGGCCGAGGCGATCCGGATAGTCTCAGAGGGGTACGGGATCTCTCCAGCGATCGGGGTGGAGGTTCTGCCTGAAGCGGACTTTGTACAGGCCGGCCGGACGATCCGGTCGCTTGCCGGGGATTTCATCCGGCAGGGGTTCCGCGTGGCGATCGATATCACCTCCGGGAGGAAGGTCACGGTCGCCGGGGCGCTCATCGCGGTCTCGCTTGCGGGGCTGGACATCCGGCACATCTACTACCTCGCCATGAAGAGCACCGACGACGTCGCAAAGCCGTATATGATGATCCCGCACCAGATCCAGGAGATCCGGGACATCATGGAGGATGCAGGGGCGCTTTCGTGAACGACGTGGTCATCAGGGAGGCCGAGTTGCAGGTCCTCCTCAACAGCCTCGGCGAGGTCCGGGTCTCGTACCCGCTCTACGAGGGGGACCTCCTTGTCGCGCGCCCCGAAGGGACCGGCTTTCGGCTTGAACTGCCCGCCACCCGGGAAACCTTCCAGGGCTGGCTCGCCGGGTACGGGCCGATTGCCGGCGAGCTCCCCACCTACGCCGACTTCCTGGAGTGCATGTTTGCAAGCGGGATCGTCCGGTATGTGAACCAGGCCGCCTTTGATGCGATGCGCACCTCCTACGGGCAGCTGAAGAAGACGGTCTTCTTCGGCCTGGATACGAACCTCTTCTACCACGGTTTCGCATCGAACAACCCCGGGATCAATCACGCCTCCTACCTGATCGTCGATACCGTCCGCGACGAGATCGCGTATGCCATCAACCGCAAGTACCCGGCGAAGATGATCGCGGAGATGATAGCGCATGCGCCCGGTTGCCGGGAGTTCATCGGGGAGCTCGAGAACAAGCGGATGAAACGGTCCCGGAAAGCGGCATACCTCGCGCTGAAAGAGTACCGCACCATCCGCGACCGGGCGACGGAGATAGCCTCGCCAGGCCCGCACACGCACCTCCCGGAGGAGAACGACCGTAACATCGTCAGGGCGCTAAGGAAGTTCGAGGAGGAGCGGTACGCTCTCCCGGTCCTCCTGACCGCCGACATCTACATGGCGGACCTCTGCATGACCGAGGGGCTCGAGTACTTCTACTTTGACCGCCCATACATGCTTGAGGCAACAACCTGCACGGCGCCGGCGTTCCGGCGGCTGCTCTTCAACCTCGCCGCGGTCTTCGGGTTCATAGGCTGCAACGGCACCACGATCTTCGGGGAGTACGGCGGGAAGGGCAACGATCTCGACGAACTGAAGGTGCGCTTCCGGGACGATGAGGTCTGTCGTGAAAATTCACGGGAACTCTGGATATGCAGGCAACTTTCGGCACTCGGCATAACAAGGTAGAGGCGGTCATCTGCGACATGGACAACACCCTCTTTGACCTCGTCGGAGCGAAGCGGGAGGCGTGCCGGTGCGTGGTCGACTACCTCGGGACCGGCGACCCTGAAGCGCTTTTCTCGCGGTTTCTCAGCGGCGCCTACGGGTTTGAGGACCACAGGAACATACGCGACTACCTTGAGAGTCTCGGGGTGTACGATCCGGGGACGTTCGAGGTCTGCTGCCGCACCTACGAGGACGTGAAACTCGATATGGTCGAGACCTACCCGGGCGTCGAAGAGACGCTCCGGTGCCTTGCGGACGCCGGTATCGGGCTTGCGGTCGCCACCGACGCGGAGTTGTTCCAGGCACGCCGGAGGCTCGGGAAGACCGGGCTCATCGATCTCTTCGAGGTCGTGGTGACCCCTGAGATCTCGGGAAAACGAAAGCCGGAGCCCGACTCTCTCCTCTACGCCCTCCGGCGGCTCGATACGGCCCCGGCGGAGGCGATGATGGTGGGCGACAGCCCGGTCCGCGATATCGCCCCGGGGAGGCGCCTTGGGATGGTGACCGCGTTTGCCGCCTACGGGGACTGGCGCAGGAGCGGCCCAGCGGAGGTCGGGGCCGATATCGTCCTTGCGAACTTCTCCGAGCTCGCGGGCCACCTTGGCATCCCGGGCCGGTAAGGCGTCAGCAGAGCGGCGAGGGAGACTGCGAACCCGGCACCGGGAGGCGCGCTCCGTGGACGATGAGCTGCTGGTCGGTTTCAGCGACCTTCCCGAGGATGACTGCTTTTCCCGCCCGGGTCATCGCAAAGACCGGTATCGACGTCCCTGCCTGCAGGAGCGCGGTCTTCGCCGCCTCTTCCCGGATATGCTTTGAAGCGCAGGCGGTGACCAGATCGGCCGCGCCGGCCATCAGGGCCGCATCCTCCCGCGATATCCCGGTCGTGTGGACGGCGACGATCACGGCATCCGGGAACCGCTCCCGGATAGCCGCCGCTTCGGCGGCAACTGCGGTGGTCACGGCGATCCGGCGGTGGCCGAGCGTTGCCGCGAGGGCGACGCCGGCGGCCTGGTCGATGGCGGCGGTCTCCGGGTCGAGGACCACACCACCGTTCTCTTCGATCCGCGCGATCACCGCGGGGATGGGGCTCGTCTTCACGAGGCCGGACATCCGGCCGCCGATCCCCTGGATGAGGGCGGGGCTCCGGGCGACCAGCGTTCCGGCCCCATCGGAGACGATCACCGCGGCATCGAGGTCTCCCCGCCGGACGGCACTGCTCAGGAGTTCTGAGGCCCCGAAGATGACGAAGTCCGGCCCGGCAAGGACTTCGCGCTCCGGCGTGCACATCCCGAAGGACCGGATGCGCGCTTCGATGTTTCGCCGTACCGCGTCCGGCGTCATCTCCTCGACCGGGCAGGCGAACCGCCGTGCCAGCGGGCAGTCGTTTATCTGCGGCGTCCCGACCTCGACCACCCGGCCGTTCCGGATGACGACCCGGCACCTGCCGGCGGCTTCTACGATGTGTTCGTCACGGTCGCTCATACCTGAGGTTGGGCGTGGACGGGGAATAATAGTGCTTCTCCCGGGCCCACGGGTAAATACTTATCCGGTAGTCCTTCCATGAGCATGTAGACTATGGTGTGGCAGGAAGATGGGGTGAGAGAGCGTGGGCCGGATATGTAGCCCGTTCATCGTCCTTGAGTGCAGCAGGGGGTGCGGTTTCTCCCGGATTTACAACGAACCGACCGCGGAGCAGAGCGCCGAGATCGCCGGGACGAAGACCTGCCCCGCCTGCGGCGCTCCCGTCCGGAGAAGGTTCTTCTGACGACGGGAGCCGTGCGGGGGGAGCGCTACTGGGAGATCGACGTCGCCCGGGGGACCGCCGTCGTGACGATGATCATCTTTCACTCCGCTTTCGACCTCAACTTCTTCGGCGTCCTGCCACTCTCTGTCTCCGGCGGGTTTCTCCGTATGCTCGCCTACCTGACCGCATCGACGTTCATCTTCATCGTCGGGGTCTCCTTTACCATCAGCTACGCCCGGGCCGCCCGGCGCCTCACCCGGCGCGACCTTGCGCTCAAGTATGTCCGGCGCGGCCTCTCGATATTCGGCTACGGTCTCATCATCACCGCCGTCACCTGGCTCTTCCTTCCGTCCACCTACGTCGTCTTCGGCATCCTGCACTTCATCGGGGTTGCAATCCTTCTCGCGCCGCTGTTTGCGCGGCTCAAACCAACGGATCTCATCCTCGCGAGCATCGCCTGCATCCTCGCCGGCTACGCCACAAACGCCGTCCCAGGCCCGTGGCCTCTCCTCTGGCTCGGGATCCACCCGGAATCCTTCGCGAGCCTCGATTACGTGCCGCTCCTCCCCTGGTTCGGCCTCGTCCTCGCCGGCATGGCCTTCGGGGCGCTCTACTACCCGGAAGGGCGGCGGCGGAACCGGCGTTTGCCCGGCCGTTCTCGCTCCTCGGCCGGCACTCGCTCTTCATCTACTTCCTGCACCAACCCCTCATCCTCCTCCTGATCGCGGTGCTGGCGCCGGGCGCCGTGCCGGTGTTCGGGTAAGGGGCGGAGCGGGCGTATGGGTGCAGCGGGGACCGGGGACTGCCCCGGCGAGCCCTCCTCACCCCAAAAAGAGCGCAACGTCCTCAAAGGCCCGGACGTCAAAGACCCCCCGCTCCGTGACCCGGATATCGGGGATGACGGTCAGGGCAAGGAACGAGAGGTACATGAAGGAGTTTTCGATCGCCCCGAGCCGCCGGGCGTGCTCCTCGAGGGCCGCGAGGCTTCGCGCGACCTCCTCGTAGGGGAGGGCCGACATCAGCCCGGCGCACTCGAGGGGGAGTGCGGTCACCTCGTCCCCA
>JAGVUK010000245.1 GCA_019136335.1 Methanomicrobiales archaeon | reverse complement strand
GCAGATGAGCGGGTGTTCCGGGTCCATCTTCCGGATCTGCTGCCGGATATGGCGGTCGTTTGCCGGGACGAGCGACCCCTTCTGCGCCCGTTCCCGCATCAGCGCCGTCGAGAAAGCTTTGACGCCCTCGCACCGCCGGTAGACGTCTCCCTCGCCGCCGAGCGGGCACATGCTGGACTTGCCGATAAGGTATGCGAACTTGAGATTGCCGCGCTTCTTCCGGATGAGATCGAGCTCGCGCATGAACGTGGAAAGCTGGCTGATGGTGCGGACTGCGACGAGCACTTTCCGTCCCCGGCTCTCAGCGAGGAGCGCGGAGACCACGCTCGACTTGCCGCTTCCGGTCGGCGCATCGATCATGGCGATGCCGCCTTCGCGCGCGACGGATGCGGCAACCTCAAGCATCTCCCGCTGGTGGGGTCGGTACTCCCGGTACGGGAACCAGTCGTCGAGGGTATCCATTGCATACAGGTCAACGGCTGACCTCAATGTAGTTTGGGTGCACGGGGCGAAAGTGAAGGGAAGCCGTGCCGGGTGTACGCGGGCCCCGATAGAGAAGGGTTCGAGACGGTGAAGGCGCTCCAGAAGTGGCGCAGATCGCGCCGGAGAAAGGGCCGATAGCCTGAAGGGCCGTGGAGAGTGGCCAGGGCCGAAAGTATTATGGTATCAACCGTATACCCCCGCATGAGGGGATCACATGTCTTTGAAATCGGAGGTTATCGAAAAGATAGCGGCCCTTGTCACGGCCGCATTCGGCCTGGTCGCCGCTCTCGCGTGGAACGGTGCCATTCAGGAGCTCTTCAAGCTCATTTTCGGCGAGCAGAGCACACTCGTTGCCATGTTCGTGTATGCGATCGTGGTGACGATCATCGCGGTGATCGCAGTTATCCTGATCGGCCGCGCCGCAGCAACGGCAAAGAGAGAGGATGAGAGGCTAGCCGAGAGAACAAAGCGGTAAATCCACATAACTCTCATTTTTGGCAGATCCTTTTGAGCGCGACGTATCAGATCTTCGATGAGCCGGCGTGACGATGAGGTGACGGAGCAGGATCCCGATCCCGATAGGCTTACCCATACCGCGACTACCCGCGCACGACCGGTCACCGTCACGGTGATCGACTACAACGGGTCACGCTTTGACGAGCGGACCTCCGCCCGGCCCGGGGAGATCCGGACCCCGGCCCACCCTCCGACGATCGCCTGGGTGAACGTCGACGGCGTTCACGATGTCGGGACTATCCTGACAATCGGGGAGGCCTTCGGGATCCATCCGCTGACCCTGGAGGACATCGCGAACACCCACCAGCGCCCGAAGATAGAGGACCACGGGGACTATCTCTATGTAGCGGTCCGGATGCTCTCCCCTTACGGCGACGGCGGGTTTCAGAGCGAACAGGTCAGCCTGGTGCTTGGGAAGAGTTACGTCGTATCGTTCCAGGAGGAGCCGGGTGATGTCTTCGAGCGCATCCGGGAGCGCCTGCGCACCGGGGCCGGGCGGATCCGGGGCGAGGGGGCGGACTACCTCTTCTATGCCCTGCTGGATGCGATCGTCGACGGATATTTTGCCGTGATCGAAGAGTTTGGAGAGCGTATCGAGACGATCGAAGAAGAGGTGGTGGCCGACCCCGACAGGGGGACCCTGCAGGCGATCTACGCCTTGAAGCGGTCCCTGATCGCCCTCCGGCGATCGGTCTGGCCGCTGCGCGACGTGGTCTCGGAGCTCGAACGGAGCGAGTCCCCCCTGATCCATGCGCCGACGCTCGTCTACCTCCGGGACGTCTACGACCACACCATAGAGGTCGCCGAGACCGTCGAGACCTACCGGGACATGATGTCGGGGACCCTCGACGTCTACCTCTCAAGCCAGAGCAGCAGGATGAACGAGATCATGAAGGTTCTCACGATCATCGCCACCATCTTCATCCCGCTCACCTTCATCGCCGGCGTCTACGGCATGAACTTCGCGCAGATGCCCGAACTCAGGCATCCCTGGGGCTACCCTGCAGCCCTCGCCTCGATGGCGGCCGTCGCGGGCACGATGCTCCTCTACTTCAGGAAGAAGGGCTGGATCTGATCCTCCCGGAGGAACCGGCAGCGAAGCGCGCGAGGCTGAGGACCGTCGCCGTCATCGTGGACGAGCCACGCGGGAGATCGGGATCGGCGAGCGCTGCTACCTCCCGGAGAGGGACGTGGAGCCGTCCGTCTGCCTGACCCATACCGACACCCGGAAGAAGCAGACAAAGGGCGACCTCTCCCGCAACATCCTTGGCGCGATCGAAGCGGCGGACGACATCGCCATCGAAAACGTCATCGCCTGCGACGGCGGGCCGATCGCGAAGGAGGCGCGATCTCCCCGGCAGCGATGCTTTATTACCAGACTGAGGGCACCTTCGGGAGAGACCACCCTATACCTGCAAAGCGGGCTCCCGGAGACGGGGGTATCGGCGTTTGCGCGGGGATGCAGGCCCCGCCGGAAGGCGCGCCGCTCCCCGTCCCATCGGGAGGAGGGGCGGCAGCCAGGAGGCGACGATGCAACAGGAAAAGACCTGTCCGCAACTCTCTATCCGGGTCATCGACTATACCAGGGATCGCCTTGAGGAGCGGGAGTGCATCGAACTCACCGAGGCCTGGTCGTGGATCGGCCGGGAAACGGTCACCTGGATCGACGTCGTCGGGGTGCCGGAGCACGGCGAACTCGTGGCTCTCGGCAAACAGGCGGGCATCCACCCGCTCACGATGGAGGATATCACGGCCCCGGATCAGCGGCCGAAGGTGGAGGAGTTTGAGAGTTACATCGCCGTCATCGTGAGGATGCTCTCGGCGAGAGACGACAACGTCGCAGGCGAGCAGGTCAGCCTGGTATTCGGGGAAAACTATGTCATAACGTTCCGGGAACAGCCGTTCCAGGTCTTCGCTCAGGTCAGGGAAAGGCTCAAGAACGAGCAGAGCGTCCTCCGAAGAGCCGGGCCGGACTTCCTCGTATATACGCTTCTCGATATCATCGTGAGCGCGTATCTCACCATTTTAGACGAGATCGACGACCGGGTGGAAGACCTCCAGAGCGAGGTCCTGGTATCCGCGGACCGGCTTGTCCTGAAACGAATCTACGCGCTCAAGGAGAGGCTCGTGACCATCCGGAGGGCGGTCGTGCCGGCACGCGAGGTTCTCGGCTCGCTTGCAGGCAGGGAGTCGGACCTTATCCGGAAGGAAACAGCCCCGTACTTCCGGGACGCGTACGACCGGTGCATCCAGGCCGCCGAGATCGCGGAGTACTCGCGGGACACGCTCGCCGGCGTGATGGACCTTTACACCTCGAACCAGAGCAACCACCAGGCCGAGATCACAACGTTCCTCACCATCGTCGCGACCATCTTCATCCCCTTAAGCTTCATCACCGGGTACTACGGGATGAACTTTGAGAATATACCGCTTGTGGACTCACCCTGGGGATTTTATTTCGTTGTCCTTCTCATGATAGGGGTCTCGGCCGCGATGCTCCTCTACTTCAGGAAGAACGGGTGGATATGACGGCGATCCCGGACGGGTCCCGTCATCCGGCAGCGCGTGTTGCCGGAGAAATCCCAGGACCGCGGTGGTCGCCGCTTTGCACGGAAACAATCATTTATGACCGTGCGCAGAGTATCACCTGCTGATAGCATCATGAAGGATAGACTCACGGACTCTCTTGCTACGGCGATAGAGCACGGCCGCACCGGCCTCGATGCGAGGATGCAGGCACTCTCAGGGAAGCTCGCCTACGCGGACACGGCATATGCCCTCCCCGTGACCTACGCCGTCACCGGCATCGCCGTGCGGGACGCGGACGGAGCGCGCGAGGCGTACCGGCAGTCCGGCAGCAACCTCCTCGTCGCCTGCGAGTGCCTGATGGCCGGCGAAGGCGGCGTGGAGATCCCCTACACAGGTTTCATCCCGGACGCAGTCCTCCGGAGGCTCGGCTACACCCTGGTCGACGGGAGCGTCACGGGCCTCGGCCTCCTCGTCGGGACGCCGGAGAGCCCCGACGCCGCCGCGGCGATCTGCCGGGAGATGCAGGAGAAGTACCTGCTCACCTTCCTTGCCGGCGGGGTCGTGGAGGCGCTCTCCGGCGCCGGCGTGCGCCTGGGGCTGGATTACCGCCTGGTGCCGCTCGGCCCGGAGAGCGCCCGGGGCATCCACTTCGCCGACATCCTCGCCCGGGTCGCGATGATGTTTGGCGGGGTGCAGCCGGGAGACGTTCACTCCCTGCTCGGCTACGCCGCCGAACGGGCGAAGGCGTTCGTGATCGCATTTCCGGGCCTCACCGACGAAGAGGCCGCGTTCGTCGACGCCCTGCGGGTGCTCGGGATACCGATCCTTGCGGCCGGCGAGGGCTACGAGGGAGGGGAGTGGATACCGGTCGCTCCCGCAACGGCGGTCCGGACCGGCATGGACCTCCGGGGGATCCGGGTCACGGTCACGGCGATCCCGATACCCATGGCCTGCTCCCCCGCGTTCGAGGGGAAGAGCATCCGCAAGGAGGAGATGTACGTGGAGTTCGGCGGCGGGAGGACCCCTGCCTTCGAGCTCCTCCGGATGCGGCCCCGCGAGGAGGTGAAGGACGGGATGGTCACCGTCGTCGGACCGGAGGTCGACGCCGTCCCGGCAGGCTCCGCTCTCCCGCTCGCGATCCTGGTGGACGTCGCCGGCGCGAGGATGAGAGCGGACTACGAACCGGTGCTTGAGCGGCGGATCCATACCTTCGTCAACTACGGCGAGGGGTCCTGGCACGTTGCGCAGCGGGACCTCATCTGGGTCAGGCTCTCGAAAGAGGCGGTGGCGAAAGGCGTCAGGATCCGGGACATCGGGACGCTGCTTGCCCACAAGCTCAAGGCGGAGTTTCCGGACCACATCGACGCGGTCCAGGTGACGCTGGTCACCGACAGGCAGAAGGTCGAGGAGATGCTTTCGGAGGCGCGGAAGGTCTACACGGCGCGGGACGAGCGGATAGCCGGCATGAAGGACGAGGACGTGGAGACCTTCTACTCCTGCACCCTCTGCCAGACGTTCGCCCCGAACCACGTCTGCGTCATCACGCCGGAGCGGCCGGCGCTCTGCGGGGCAATCACCTGGCTCGACGCCCGGGTTGCCCACGAGATCGCTCCCGCCGGGGCGAACCAGCCGGTCCCGAAGGGGGAGACGGTCGACGCCGTCTCCGGGGAGTTTGCGGGGGTGAACCGGTTCGTGAAGAAGGCATCCCACGGTGAGGTCGACCGGATCTCCCTCTACAGCATGATCGAGAACCCGATGACCGCCTGCGGATGCTTCGAGTGCATCGCGGCCATCGTGCCGGAGGTGAACGGGATTCTCATCGTCAGCCGGGACTTCACGGGGGAGACCCCGCTCGGGATGACCTTCTCGACGCTCGCGGGGACGATCGGGGGCGGCGCGCAGACGCCGGGGTTCATCGGCATATCGAAGAACTATATCCTGAGCGAGAGGTTCCTCCAGGCCGAGAACGGTATTAAGCGGGTGGTCTGGATGCCGGCCTCCTTAAAAGAGGAACTCGGCGACCGGCTGCGGGAGAAACTTGCCGCACAGGGGATGCCGGACCTCTTTGCGAAGATCGCGGACGAGGTCTCGGGGGGGAGGGAACATGACCGACAGCAGTGAACCGGGACCGGCGGTCCGGGAGGTGCGCCTCGGTGCTACCCGGGCCGAAGGGGGGACCCGGGAGGTCTCCTACGTGATCGGGGGCGATCGAGGTCTCCCGTTCACCGGGAACAGGCCGGACAGGCTCCTCGTGGCGCTTGAGGTCTGCGACGACCCCCAGTTCTCGCCACCGGTGGTTCGCGACTACGTGGGCGACCTCGCGAACAACCCCGACGAGTGGGCGCGGGCTGCGGAGCGGACCTACGGTGCGGATATCATCCGGCTTAACTTCACGAGCACGAAGCAGCGCGGGTTCGATGCGTTCAGCGAGATCGCCCCGACGATGGAGCGGGTGCTTGCGGCGACGGCCCGGCCCCTGATCGTGGAGGGGAGCAGCGAGCCGGAACTCGACAGCGAGGTCTTCCGGCGGTGCGGGGAAGCCGGAGAGGGTGAGCGGCTCCTCCTCGGGACCGCAGAGGCCGACCGCTACCGGAGCGTCGCCGCAGCGGCGCTCGCCTACGACCATGCGGTGATTGCCCAGTCGCCCATCGACATCAACCTCGCAAAGCAGTTGAACATCCTCCTCCGCGAGACCGGCATACCCGGGGACCGCATCGTGATCGACCCCTACACGGGGGCGCTCGGCTACGGGTTCGAGTACTCCTACTCGGTGATGGAGCGGATACGCCTGGCCGCCCTCGCCGGGGATGCGGACCTTGCGATGCCGGTGATCAGCGCACCCGCCGATACCCTCACGGTCCGGGAGGTGCGGGAGGCCACACCGGCGGAACAGGACGCTATAGCGGTCGCCTGGGAGTTCTACACCGCCTACGCCTCATTCGTGGCCGGCGCGTCGATCGTCTGCGTCCGCCATCCCCTGACCGTGAAGAGACTCCACGAGGCACTGGAGGTGTGAACCATGGCGATGAAGGCGCTCGATATCTACAAACTCCTCCCGAAGACGAACTGCAAGAGGTGCGGATATCCCACGTGCCTTGCCTTCGCGATGAAACTCGCCGCCGGGAAGGCGGAGGTCGAGGCCTGTCCTGACCTCGATCCCGGAACGAAGGCCCTCCTCGGCGGAGCGACCCGGCCGCCGGTCCGGCTCGTCGGGGTCGGCGTGGGCGAGCGGTCGGTTGCCGCCGGGGAGGAGTTCGTCCTCTTCCGGCACGAGAAGGCCTTCTCCCACCCGCCCGGGATCATGGTGCAGGTCTCCGACACCTGGCCGGAAGAGCGGGTGCGCTCCATCGTGGAGACGGTCCGGGAGACGGTCGTCCACCGGGTGGGGATGGACCTTGTCCTGACCGGGGTTGCGGTCAGAAACGAGAGCAGATCTCCCGGCCGGTTTGCCGAAGCCGTGGCGCTCGCCGGAGGGGGGAGCACCCTCCCCCTGGTGCTGATCGCCGGCGACCTCGCAGCCCACGAGGCGGCCCTTGCGGTCGCCGGGCACTACCGGCCACTGGTCCACGCCGCAACCGAAGAGAACCGGGAGGACCTCGCCCGCCTCGCGAAGCGCTACGGCTGCCCGCTCGCGGTGCGGGCCGCCAGTCCCGCGGGGCTTGCCGCCCTCACCGCAGAGTGCGCGGCCGCCGGGGTCGTGGACCTCATGCTCGATCCCGCCCCGCGGTCTCTCCAGGACTATATCGCCATGGCGACCGGGATCCGGAAGGCCGCCATCGGGCGGACCGAGCCCGCGCTCGGCTACCCCATCTACTTCGACACCACTCCTTTCAGGGAGACCGACGCGGCCCTTGCGGCGGGGATCCTGAAGTACGCCGGGGTCATCGTCGTCCCCCCGCTCCCGCCGGCAACCGTCGCGGCGGGGCTCACCCTGCGGCAGAACATCTACACCGATCCCCAGAAACCCATCCAGGTGACGCCAGGCCTCTACCCGGTCAACGAGCCCGGCCGCGATGCCCCGGTCCTCCTCACGGTGAACTTCTCGCTCACCTACTTCACGCTGCTCGGCTACCTCGAGGCGTCACGGATACCCTGCTATCTCCTCATCGTGGATACGGAAGGCCTCTCGGTCCTGACGGCCGTCGCCGGCGGAAAACTGACGGAGACCCTTGTCGCCGACTCGCTCCGGAACTTCGGCGTCGGGGAGACGGTAGACCACAGGCTGCTCGTCATCCCCGGCTACGCCGCCCCCCTCTCCGGGAAGATCGAGGACGCGACCGGCTGGAAGGTGATGGTCGGCCCCCGGGATGCGGCCGAGCTCGCCGGGTACCTGGAGAAGGAGTGGAGGGCCTGATGCCGACCGTGACGTTCCTCCCCGGCTACCGGAAGGCGGTCGTGCCCTCCGGCACGACCATCCTTGACGCGGCGCGTGCGGCCGGCCTCCCCATGAACGTGGTCTGCGGCGGGCAAGGGAAGTGCGGAAAATGTCTCGTCTTCATCAAAGACGGCACGGCATCGTTCGATCCTGAGGACTACCGCAAGTTCTTCTCAGATGACGAGATCGCCCGCGGGGCGTGCCTTGCCTGCCGGGCAACCGTCGTCGGGGATATCCGGGTGGAGGTCCCGGCCGGGTCGCTCATAGAGGAGCAGAGGATCCTCGTGGAGATTCCGGGCATGGAAGAGGTCCCGCTCAATCCCGCCGTCCGGAAGTACGAGGTCCGCCTCACGCCGCCGTCCCTTGACGACACCGCCCCTGACCTCGCCCGCCTGCTGGAGGGGATCGAAGGCCGGGGAGGCCCGCCCCCGAACAGGGTCTACGCGCCGCTCGAGGTCCTCTGTTACCTCCCGCAGGCGCTCCGGCGGAGTGCCTGGCACGTGACCGGCACGGTCGCCCTGGTGCCCGGAGGCTATCGTCTGCTCAACGTTGACGAAGGCGACACCACGACAAGGCTCTACGGGGCGGCCGTGGATCTCGGGACCACCACGATCGTGGTCTACATCCGGAGCCTCATCGACGGCCGGATCCTTGCCACGGCGTCAAATTACAACCGCCAGATCTCCTGCGGCGAAGACATCCTTTCCCGGGTGAACTTCTCGCAAAAGAGCGGTCTTTCCCGCCTGCAGCAACTCGCGGCAGAGAGCATCAACGAAGCCCTGAAATCCGCCTCCGATGCTGCGGGGATCGATCTCGAGGAGATCTTTGAGGTGGTGATCGCCGGAAACACGGTGATGACTCACCTCCTCCTCGGGATAGACCCCTCCTACATGATCGCCGAACCCTACATCCCGGTCGTGCGGCGGATGCTCTCGACGGCGGCCGGGCGGATCGGTATCGCGGCCCACCGGAACGCCGGGGTCTACACCTTCCCGGCGGTCTCGAACTTCATCGGGGGCGACACCATCGCCGATATCCTCGCAACGGGGATGGCGGACCGCGAGGAGGTCTCGCTCCTGGTGGACATCGGCACAAACTTCGAGGCAGTGCTCGGCAACAGCGACTGGATGCTCTCCTGCGCGGGAGCGGCCGGGCCGGCCCTCGAGGGCGGGGAGGTGCTCTTTGGTATGCGGGCAAACCCCGGTGCGATCGAGCGGGCCCGGATCGATGCCGGGACGCTCACGCCGTCTTACTCGACGATCAACAATGTCCGGCCGCGGGGGATCTGCGGTTCCGGCCTGATCGATCTGCTTGCGGAGTTGATCCGCGCCTGCGTCATCGACCGGACGGGACGGATCAACCTGGATATCGACCATCCCCGGGTCCGGAAGGGGCGGTACCATCCGGAGTTTGTAGTGGCCTGGAAGGAGGAGACATCGATCGGGAAAGATATCGTCATCACCGAGAACGACATCAGGAACCTGGCGGCGGGCCTTACGCCCCGGGATATCGACAGGATCTACTTCACGGGGGCGTTCGGGAACTACCTCAACAAGGAGAACGCCATCACCATCGGGCTGATACCCGAGGTGCCCCTGAGCCGGATAGAAAACATCGGGAACGGAGCGATCGCCGGCGCGAACATCGCCCTCGTCAACCGGGAGCGACGGAAGGCGCTCGACGGGATTGCTCTCCGGATCACCTACATCGAACTGAACGCGGAGCCGTCCTTCATGGACCGCTACACATCGAGCTGCTTTTTGCCGCACACCGATCTTGCGCTCTTCCCGCACGTGCAGCAGATGCTTGAGGCGTGCCGGGCGAGGCAGGGGTGAGGGGCGTGGCAGGCACGGCCCCGTCCCCGGAACTCCGCGCGACCGGCGTGGGAGCGCTCCCCCACCGCGACCCCGACGAGGCGTGCCGGGCGGTGCTCGCGGCATTCCCGGAGATCCCCTTTATCCCCACCCTGCCGAACCGGGGCGTCCTCGAGACGATCGTCTTTGCCGATGCCGAGCATCTCCCGGGCGGGGTTATTCAGGACGGCAGGCTCACGGTCGACCGGAGCGCCGACCACTCGGAGGAGATGGAGCGGGTTCTCCTCGACTACCTCGAGGGGAACGCGGAGAACTACGGGATCGGCGAGGCCTACGGGTCGGGGTTCCACGCCATGATGGGGCGCGACCTCTCGGGCGCCCTCCTCGTTAAGTGCCAGGTGACCGGCCCGGTGACCTTCGGGATGCAGGTGGTGGACGAGACGCGCCGGCCCATCCTCTATGATCCCGAATACGCCGACCTGCTCGGGAAACTCCTGGGTCTGCGGGCCCGGTGGTGCGAGGAGGCGATGCGGGAGCGGATGGGCGCACGCGCGACTCTCGTGGTGTTGAGCGATCCCTACCTTGCGTCGCTCGGATCAGCAGTCGTCCCGGTGGACGCCAACGTCGCGGCATCCGCCTTCGAGGATATCGCCGGCCTCCTCGACGGGGGGCTTGGAATCCACTGCTGCGCCAACACCGACTGGGGTTTTGTCCTCGGACTTGCGCCTGCTGTGGTCTCGATCGACGCCTGGACCTACGCCCGGGAGTTCCTGCTCTACGCTGACGACGTCGCCCGCTACATGGAGGCCGGGGGCGTTGTCGCGTGGGGGATCGTCCCCGCCGACTACGCCGTCTTTGCGGCCGGGACCCCCGATTCGCTCTTCGCCCGGTTCGGAGAGATCCGCACCCGGGCGACGGAGACCGTCGACCCCGACCTCTTCGACCGCCAGTCCCTGATCACGCCGACCTGCGGGATCCGGAACGCCGGCGAGCAGGAGGCCGCCGCGATCATGGAAGCGACCGCGTCGCTCTCCCGTCGCCTCCGGGGTGAGGAGCCGTGACCCGCCCCTGCACCGTCGTCATATCGGGGAAGGGCGGGACAGGGAAGACGACGATCGCGGCGCTCCTGATCGACGCGCTGGTCGCGGCCGGTGAGCGGCCGGTCCTCGCCGTGGACGCCGATCCGAACACAAACCTCCACGAGGCTCTCGGGGTCGCGGTCACGGAGACGCTCGGGAGCATGCGGGAGGAGGC
>JAGVUK010000193.1 GCA_019136335.1 Methanomicrobiales archaeon | reverse complement strand
GTCGGCTTTCACAGGCGAGAGCCCGGTCGCCGCGAACTTGTCCGTGTCGCGGCCGGAGACGATGCCGAAGTAGTCCGCCTCCCGGATGTAGTCCACCGAGGGTATGCTGATCGTCAACTACCCCTCCTAGCGGAGGGGGTTTGCAACGAGGGACCCATGGAAGCCGCAACGATGCAATTTAATTCGCCCGAAGGTTGCTTTATCCAGCCTTATTCGTGCAGGCCGGTTGACGCGGCCCCTACCGATTATCCGTGGAACCACGGAATCACCGGCTACTTACCATCTCCCCATCGGCGCACATCATACGCAAGTAGTGTGGTTGAAACCTCCTCTTCAGGAGTCAGCGTCAGTGCGCCAGTACCCGCAGTATCGACTCCAGAACACAAAAACATTGCGGATGGGCAATTCCTCCCCCGCTTGCGCAGGGGGCCTCCTTGCCCAACGAGGTGAACTCGCGCCGCTCGATCAGGTTCTCATAGGTCTGCCGGGTCTTCTGGACCGAGACCGCGACCGCCGGGGGGCGGGAGGAACAGATGCCGCCCCATGCAGCGGCCATGGCGTCCGGCCGGCCGCCGGGACCGTAGGTCCCGATGATCAGGTCGGGATGAGGATAGAGGAGGGTCCGCGGGCCAATGGATCGCTTTAGAGGAAGTAGCCGACGATGCCGAACGTCGCTATCGGCGAGAGCCAGGTAGGGATGTGGAACCCGAAACTGTCGGCGAGCATGATCGTGCCGAGCACCAGGATGGAGTACATCGCCCCGTTCTTGAGGAAACAGTAACTCCGGATCTTGTCGACGCCCCGGACGGTCAGTTCCCTGACCACAACGGCCCCGATGCCGTTCCCGATCAGGATGAGCGGGACCGAGAGGGTGAAGGCGAACGCCCCGATGACGCCGTCGATCGAGAAGGTTGCGTCGAGGACCTCAAGGTACGCGATCTTTGAGAAGTCCGACATCCCGGGCCGCCGGAGCCTGGCTTCCTGCACCTCGGCGTTCTGCCGGAACCCGTGGACGATGAAGAAGGCGGTTGAACCGAGCACGGCCGCGAATCCCATCAGGGTGTCGATCTGAAGGGCGAACCAGACGATCACAGCAAGCAGGATCGAGGCAACGGCATAGAACCAGACACTCTGCCGGGAGAAGAACGCTTCGCTCCGGAGCCCGCAGGTCTTCTCCTCGACAAAGAGCCAGTGGAAGAAGAGGAGGACGAGGAACATTCCTCCGAAGATCAGGAGGACCGGGGCCGACTCCTCGATCGCGGCCACGACCGCAGGGTCGCTTGAGAACGTCGCAAGCAGCGCTCCGATGGGCCCAAGCGACGGAGTCGTCGCCCAGACGATCAGCCACGGGAGGAGCCCCCGGACCACGAAGACCGCGAAGATCAGGCCCCAGAGGAGAAACCACCTGCGGGCCTTCTCCCCCATCGTCGCGAGGACGTCGGCGTTGATGATGGCGTTGTCAATGCTTGAGACGATCTCGAAGACCGAGAGGCCCGCCACGGTCAGAACAATGAGCAACCAGTCCATTATTGCAGATGTACAATCTCTCACCGATCACATATAAGGAAATAAGTCCGGCCCGACGGGGGTTATATTCATATACCATATCCGGCATGATTCTGCCGTCAACGGAGGATACGTTATGGGACTTATGAAATGCTGCCGTGAGCAGGTCGTCGCCGTCTCGCCGGACACGCCGGCGGTGGAGGTGGCGAGGATCATGGGAGAGAAGAACGTTGGGAGCGTCGTCATCGTCACCGGGGATAGCCGGCCCGTCGGGGTGATTACCGACCGCGATCTCACGATCCGGGTGATGGCGCGCGAGAAGAACCCAGGCGAGGTCCGGGCGGGGGAGATCGTGACCCGGGATGTGATCACGTTCCGGGACAGCATGGGGGTCTACGAGGCCATCCAGAAGATGACCGTCGAGGGCATCCGGAGGATGCCGGTCGTCGACGATGCCGGAAAGCTCGTCGGGATCATCACCATGGATGATATCGTCCGCATGCTGGGCGAGGAGATGGCCGCTATCGCAAAGAATATCGAGAAACAAAGCCCGCCCATGCAGAGAGAGGCCCCGCCCGTACCCATGTGACGGAGGGGGCGGCACCCTTTTTTCCGGGCGGGGACCTCCTGCCCCTACTCGGTGGCGAACGCAATAGCCTCCCCTGACTGATTCAGCGACCCCTGCATCGCCCGTATCATATCCTCCCAGGTCGCCCCGGGCGCGAGCGCAAGGTCAAGGTCGAGCGCATAGACCCGGAAGAGGTAGGCCTCGCCCTTCCCGGGCTCCGGGCAGGGACCCCGGTAACCGATGCTGCCGAAGTCGTTTGTGCCCTGGACGGCATGGAGCGGCGACTCCACCACTCCGCCGGTCGGGAACCCCTCCGGGATCAGCGGGACGGGGGGGAGGTTCCAGAGGATCCACGCCACCTTCGACGGCCCCTCCTCGGGGCTCGCCGTCGCGAGGACCGCGAGCGACTTGATGTTCGGGAGGATCCCTTCCACCCGGATAGGGGGAGACCGGTTCGCCCCCTTACAGGTGTAAACCTCCGGGAAGTCTTCAAAATCCAGTTTCACTGTCAGTTTCGGCATACTACAAGCCTCCGTCGACAGACATCTATCGGATCGGGGATGTGAAAAAGGTTTGTCCGGTCACCGGGAGCAGAGGGCGGCAGTCTCGCCGGACTGGAGGACGTGTGCCCGCATGGCTTCGATGAGGCCGTGCTTGCCGGCGCCCGCCGCGAGAGGGAGCATGGCGTCAAGCCCGTAGACCCGGAAGAGGTAGCGGTGCGACTCGCCCCGTGACGGACAGGGCCCCCGGTAACCGATGGTGCCGAGATCGTTCGTCCCCTGGACCGCGCCGGCCGGCTCCGAGAGAAACCCCTCAGGCGGCAGATGCGCCGGGATCCTCTCTGTAGCCGGTATGTTCCAGATGAGCCAGTGCGTCAGCGTGCCTCGCGAAGCATCGGGGTCTTCCATGACGACCGCAAGGTACGGCGTCCTCGCCCCGAGGACCCTGGACTCCGGCGAGGTGTCGGCACCATCACAGGTATGCTCCGGCGGGAAGATGCCAAAACCCGGCATAACGTTGAGAGGGGCCATCATCACGCCCCGTCCACATCAGAAGAGCCCCATGTCCCGGGCCTGGATCAATAATTCCTGCACCTCCTGATCGGTGATGTCGTGCCATCGCTCATAGGCCTGCGCCACCGCGAAGGTGCGGCCGGTCCTGATGTTCAAGCAGACGACGAGGTCAACCTTCCGGGCGATGAAGTCGACGGCGTGGAGGGAGCCGGTAGGGACCGCCACGATGACCTCGCCGGGCGAACCGGCCCGGACGGCCTCGACGGCGGCGAGCATCGTATACCCCGTCGCGAGACCGTCGTCGACCAGGATCGCGGTCCTGCCTTCAAGCCCCGGTTCCGCCCGCCCGCCGGAGAACTTCTCCCTACGCTCCTCCACGTTCTTTCTGGCTTTCGCGACGGCGGCGTTCACTTCGGCCTCCGAGAGGTCGAGCCCGGTCATCAGGGCGCGGTTCAGGAAGACCTGCCCGTCCCAGGTCACGGCGCCGAACCCGGCCTCGGGATTCCAGGGGATCTGCACCTTCCGCACCACTGCCATTCGGAGCGGCGCCTTGAGCGCCCGTGCCACCTCAAGCCCCGGCGGCACCCCGCCGGCGGGAATGGCGCAGACCACCGCCTCAGCGCTCATCTCCAACTGCGAGAGCGTCGCGGCGAGGCGCCGCCCGGCATCGGTCCGGTCCTCGAAAACCCCCAGCCGGTCCCGCATCGTTCTATCCTCAATAATCCGGCCCGTATCCAGCATGAGTCCGCCCTTACCCGCCGGGGTATTAACGTCTTTTGGTGGACGGCCCTTCACTCCCGGAAGCGATACCAATAACCCTCCACAGATCGATGATCAACCGGTAGATGATGCGAGAGACAGACAGACCGGAGGGGGCACCGGTGACGGCAGCCGGTGAGGTGACGCTGTACACCGATGGTGCATCGCGGGGAAACCCCGGGGACGCCGCCTGGGCATACGTGATCGTGCAGGACGGATCCGTTGCCGCCAGCTGTTCCGGGTTCATCGGGACGGCGACCAACAATGTTGCCGAGTACCACGCCGTCATCAACGGCCTTCGCGCCGCCCGGGCCTTCACCCGGGGCAGGCTCGAGGTCAGGTCGGACTCGGAACTGGTCGTCCGCCAGCTCACGGGCCAGTACCGCATCACGAAAGAGCACCTGGCAGCCCTTGCGGGCGAGGTGCGGCAGTGGACGCGCCACTTCACGGAGGTCAGGTTCACGAGCGTCCCAAGGGAGCACCCCTGCATCCGGGTCGCAGACCGCCTCTGCAACGAGGTGCTCGACGCGGAGGGGAGGAGGAGGTAGAGATGGCCCCGATCGAGTGCATCCCCATCGGCATCGTCCGGTCGCCCTACCGGGTCAGGGGCGACGCCCCACGCCAGGGGCGTCTCGCGGATACCGTCGCGGAGATCCACATCCTCGACGCCTACGCCCCCGGGCTTGAGGACGTGGAGCGGAGCAGCCACCTCATCGTGCTCTACTGGCTCGACCGGGCGGAGCGCGGGCTGCTCTATGCAAAACCGCCGGGGGAGACCCGGGCGAGAGGGGTCTTTTCGACCCGCTCGCCCGCCCGCCCGAACCCGATCGGGTTCGGGATCGTCGACCTGATCCGGCGCGACGGCACCGTCCTGGTCGTCCGGGGGCTCGACGCCCTGGACGGGACCCCGGTGCTGGACATCAAGCCCTACTCGCCCGAGATCGACTGCATCCCCGAAGCGACGGGCGGGTGGCACATAAAGAAGTAGGTCAGGGGAGAGGGACCGCCTCCTCGCCGAGGCCGAGGTCGCGGAGTTTCTCCGGCGTGGGACGCCCTTCCCGGTCCCAGCCCCGGGCCTGGTAGTAGTCGTCAAGGAGAGGCTCCCGTTCCCAGACCCGACCTTTCGGGGCGCCCTCGGTGAGCGGTTCTGTGAGGAGGCGCGGCGGCAGGGTGTCGTCCTCCCGGACTGCCGCCGTCGTCTCGCCTGTCGTCATCCCCCACAGCCCTGACGCGTCCCGGATCTCTTGCGTGCCCGTCGTCAAGGAAGAAGTAGACGGGCCTCTCCGCCCGGCACCCCGGGCTCGGCGACGCCCTCTTCACCCCCGCGGGCGTGGTCAGGACCTACGTCAACATCTTAAAGAACGGCAGGAACATCCACTTCAGCGGGGGTCTTGAGACCCCCCTTGACGACGGCGACGTCGTCGCCCTTTTTCCCCCCGCCGCCGGGGGATAAATTCGTGCAAAAGCAGTATTCCCGGGGGCGTACGGGAAATTTTGCCATCACCTATACCTTTTTGTGACGTTTGCGGTTAATATATAGTAGCTCCGGATCGTCCTTAACGAAGGATCACCACACCGCGGAGGATAGTTCTGATGACTCAAACGAACGAACCCGATAAAAATACCTGTTCCGGGAACTGCGCCGGCTGCCCGTCTACGACCAAATGCGAAGACCCGAGAAACCTGAACGCCCCAAAGGGTCTCCCCCCGAAGGCGGATATCAGGGTGAAGCATGTCGTCCTCGTCCTCTCCGGGAAAGGCGGGGTCGGCAAGAGCACGGTATCGGCAAACCTTGCCTACGCCCTTGCCAACCGCGGCTACAACACGGGCCTCATCGACCTTGATATCCACGGCCCGGACATACCGAAGATGCTCGGCGTCGAGGACGCCCGCCTCCAGTCCTACGACGGCAAGGTCATCGAACCGGTCAGGATCACCGGCAACCTTGCGCTCATCTCCATGGCGTTCCTGCTCCCGGAGCGCAACACCCCCGTGATCTGGCGCGGCCCGATGAAGATGACGGTCATCCGGCAGTTCCTGGAAGACGTCGACTGGGGCAACCTCGACTACCTGGTCGTCGACCTTCCGCCCGGCACCGGCGATGAGGCGCTCACCGTCGCCCAGCTCGCCCCGAACATCGCGGGAGCCGTCATCGTCACCACCCCGCAGGACGTCGCGATCCTCGATTCGAGCAAAGCCGTCCAGTTTATCAGGAAACTCGAACTCCCGGTCCTCGGGATCGTGGAGAACATGAGCGGGTTCGTCTGCCCCCACTGCAAGGAGGAGATCGATATCTTCGGCAAGGGCGGCGGCGAGAGAGAGGCAAAGGCGCTCGGGGTGCCCTTCCTCGGGGCCATCCCGCTCGACCCCGAGATGCGGAAGGCTGCGGACGAAGGGCGGCCCTTCATCATCCGCCATGCCGGGACCGCGGAAAGCCCGACCTGGAAGAGCATCGATGCCGTCATGAGAGCCCTGGTCGAGCAGATCGAGGGGTGACCATGGAGTACTCGCGGATTCTTGCCGGGCGGGAGGACCCCCTCCCGGTATTCTCAAAGGTCGTCGAGGCGCTCGAGAACTTCGAGGAGTTCCCCTTCCTGCTCGAACCGGTCTACCGTGAGGCTTCCGACCTCG